>CAJPOH010000026.1 GCA_905372205.1 uncultured Treponema sp. | reverse complement strand
CTTAAGGTTTAATGACTTTTTTAAACCAAATTGCGAACATATCTTGACACTATCACGACAGAATAAAACTCCCTTCATGAATCGCATCGCAAAACACGCCTATATCGCGATGCGTTGCTGTACAGAATGCACCCTCGTTGCTGTACAGAATGCAGACGCAATATAGCGGGGTTTGCACACCCAATGCTGTACAGAATGGGGGCAGTACATTAGCTAATGTACTGTTTTCACATCCCCTAATGTACGATTATAACATTTGCTAATGTCTTAATATTTTAGAATGGCTTAAGAATTATTTTGAGGTTTCACTTTGGAATACGTTTTAAGAATGCTTTCTAGCTCTTTTTCTTTCTCTACATGAGAAAATATTTCGTTTACTGACGAAATGGACTTATAAAGAATCTCCTCTTCATCTGCTGAGAACCTAGAAAGTACATAGGTTGCCATATCAATATTTTTTTCAGTCTTAGGAGCAGGTCGACCTATTCCTATCCTAAGTCGCCAGAAATCTTGACTCCCCAGTGCGTCTTTAATTGACCTTAGACCATTATGTCCTGCAAGACCACCTGAATATTTTAGGCTAATAGTAGCTAATGGAAGTTCCACTTCGTCATGGACAACCAACAAAGAAGATGGAGGAATCTTATAAAAAACACAAAGTTCTCCAACACTCACTCCTGATAAGTTCATATAGGTATGAGGCTTAATAAAATGAAGATTTTGTTCTCTTAATAAAAGCTTTGCATAGTCCCCATTAAATTTAGAACTCCAATTAAGATTTTTGGTGAGTTCTAGTCTTTGGCAAAACATCCACGCCACATTATGCCTAGTTTTTGCATATTCATTTCCATAATTACCCAAAAATGCTATTGCTTCAATCATACTATCACACCTTAAAAATAAATACCGATTTACATTCTAAATTCTTCACCTAGATATATTTTTCTAGCAATCTCTGAGTTTAATATCTTGTCTTTAGAACCTTCTTCAACAATTTCACCTTGCCCTATGATATAAGCTCTATCCGTAATTTCCAATGTGTCTCTAACATTGTGGTCTGTAATCAAAATCCCTATTCCTTGCTTTGCTAAAAGGCGTATTATTGACTTTATATCATGCACTGCAATAGGATCTATTCCTGCAAATGGTTCATCAAGCAAAAGAAACTTTGGTTCAATTGCTAAAGCTCTAGCAATTTCTGTTCTTCTTCGCTCTCCTCCAGAAAGAGTGTAAGCAGGTTGAAACCGATTCTTAGTTATTCCAAACTCAGTGAGCAAAAATTCTAGTCTTTCTTTTTTCTCGCTTTTATTTATATCTTTTCTCATCTGCAAAATAGAATAGATGTTTTGCTCAACAGAGAGTTTTCTAAAAACAGAAGCTTCTTGAGGCAAATATGAGATACCAGCTCTTGCCCTTTTATACATTGGTAGCTTTGTTAGGCATAGATCATTTAGATAGATATTTCCCTTATTGGGTTTATAAAAACCTACAATCATATAAAAAGAAGTTGTTTTTCCAGCTCCATTTGGTCCCAGTAAGCCTACAACTTCTCCTTGTTTCATAGAAAAAGAAACCCCCTTTACTGCATGTTTTTTTCTAAAATATTTATGCAGATCATCAACTCTAAGAACAGAAAGAAGTTTTTCATCAGAGGATATTGCAGTGGACGACTCATTAGGAGAGGAAGCACAAGGAGTGTCAGAAATAACATTTTCCATTTTGGAATCAATACTTTCTTCATTCTCAACAGTATTTATACCTTTTCTACCTAGTTTTTTTTGTTTCACCCTTTTTATAATATTTTTAATCATCTTCTTAATCATTTTTATCTCCTCTCTATCTTTTTTCTATGCTTTTTTTTCTGTTTACTTTGCCTTTGCAAGTCCCTAGTAAGCCCTAACCTTTGTATACAAAATACTAAATTGGCTTTTCATTATTCATGACACTCAAAGCATGTTGTGCGAATATACTAGACTGAGCTAAGAATTTAATGTTATTCTCCCCCTAATTGGTCGAATAGATTATGTAATTCTTAAAAAAAGAATTCAAGATAGTTTATTTCACGCCCAATCATTTTGTTTGGTCTATTTTAAGAATTAAGTAGGAATTATGGAGAATTGTATGAAAAATACTAAAGTTTTTTTTGTCATAGCACTCTTTGCTATTTTATTTACAAGTTGTAGTAAGGAAGATAAAAACTCAAACTTGGATGAAACAAAGCTAGAAAAAGCTAGTGAGCTAATTGAAAATAATGAGAATATGGACTTAAGCGAATCCATCGAAGTAGATAAGCTTGAGGAAGTAGATGAGAGAGAATCGGCAGAACCAAGAGAAACTAGTGCATCTTCAATGAAATGGGATAAGATTTTAGATTCCTACGAAGAAATTATAGAAGAGCAAATAAATCTCATCAAAAAACTAGACGAAGGGGATATCTCTACTATTCAAAAACAACTTAAAAACCTAGATAAACTAACTGCTTTATCAAAAGAGATGGAAAATGCATATGGTGATATGAACGAAACTCAACTAAAGAGATTTCTAGACTTACAAGACAAATATGCAAAGGCAGTATCTAAATAATGGACATTCTTGAAAAAGCTTTGCTGTTTTTTCAAGAGGCTTTTGAATATTCATATAAGTTATTGTAGTGTAACAACTTATGTGGATACATCACAAAAGGACTCAAAAATTTTCTAATCATAGTATCAGAAGATGAGTTAGGTTTGTTACTGAAGTTTATCTTTTTCCGTCTTGTTAGCTTCTTTTTTTTCTTCTGTAGCTTTTTCTTGAGTTTTTTCTTCTTGAGTTTGTCTTTCTTCAACTACGTTTCCTGAAACTCTTCCTTCAAGTGATATATCTTCAGTATCCAAATTAACAGCAATTTTTGCAGCTTGAAACGTATCTTTAGATTTTGTGACAACTGGACGCCCTGTTAAGTTTAGGGCAGAACTTTTGCGATTGTACATCGCAAACATAGATGTACATGTGATTTCTTTACGCAAAATTTTAACATCAAATTGCATAAGCATAGTCTCTGCTTTTTGATTATACTCAATATGCTCTGATGTTATTTTAACATCATTTTTTGTATCATTTAACTCCGTTTTGCCAAAAAAAGTAGCTATCTCTTTATCTCTGTCATATTGCATAAAATTACTAGAAAATGAAAAGCCTTTTTCTTTGTCTTCCCCCGTTACCGCCCCAGTAGCTTTTAGATATCTATAGTCTTTTCCATAAATCTCAATCCTATCTGCTTTTATCTCCATAGTGTCAACCATGACCACAGCGTTTCCTGTAAGCGATGTGGAATTTTGACCTTCTTTTATTGAACCTTGCATTGAAGAAGCTGAAAACTTAATGTTTGATTTTGCTGCATACAAAGTATTAATGTTAATTAATACTATCAACAAAGTAATTTTTATCATCTTGTTCAGCGTTTTATTCATTTCTCTCACCTTCTATGTTTTCATCTTCAGATGTGTCTATTTCACCTTCAATTTGACGAGTTAATTCAAATTCTTTGCTAGAAGTGTTAGCTATAAAACCGGAACCTTTTATAGACATTTCATTTTCTTTTTCTATCGAAACTAAAGCATCATAAGGACTTGCAAGAAGAGATTCTTTTTTAATCCAATAAAGAGCTGGACTTGAAATATTTAGTTTATCCTTTTTGGAGTTAAATTCTACAGAGTTTGATAAAAAATACTCTTCTTTTTGATTGTCTATCAAAATAAGACCAGCCTTACCTAAGAACTCATCATTATTTGTGTTTTTTTCAAATTGGACAAACTCGATATCTTTTCCCACCCATATCTTGTCTTTTGTATACATCTCCAATCTTTCACACTTCACTTCTAGCTGGCTGTTGTTTTGCTCATACCTATCCACTTTTATATTCTTAAACACAATATTAGGTCTTTTTTCTAAGTCTCTTTGACTATTTCCATAATCAATTGAACAAGAAATTGAAAAAAATACTAATATTACACTTAATGAAACTTGCTTTTTTTTCAACAATAACATAGTATGCAGATTATACGTTTTTATGTATTCTTAGTCAAAGGTAAACAAAGATTTAAGGAAATGAATATAGGAGCAACTATGGTAGACTTTTTAGCGGATAAGGAATTTGAAGATTTCAAAACTGTAATTTATAATGAAAGTGGAATTACCTTCTCTAGTAGCAATAGATCTATTCTCGAAAGTAGATTGAAGGAAAAGCTTCGAGAGAAATCTCTTGCAACACCATCAGAGTACTATAGACTCATAACAACGAACAAAGAAGAAATGAAAAACCTTCTAGATTCAGTTACCACTAACTTAACAAGATTTTTTAGAAATCAACCACATTTTGATGCTTTGCAAAATTATGTTATTCCTGAATTGATTAAGTTAAAGAAAGACACAGGGCGAAAACGTATAAGCATATGGAGTGCTGGATGTTCCACAGGTGAAGAACCTTATACCATTGCAATGGTTCTCTCCAAACATTTGCCACCAGGATTTACGGGAGAAGTGCTAGCATCGGATCTGTCATTAAAATGTTTGATGACAGCACAATCAGGTTTTTACACAGAGCAAAAGGTTCAAGGTATTCCTGAAGTTTATCTAAATGCGTATTTTGATAAAGTACCAGATGGCTATCAAGTAAAAAAAACTATTATGAGTATGGTTAAATTTGACTACCACAATTTAAAGCATGAATCTAAACGTACTGATTTTGATGTAATTTTTTGTAGAAATGTGCTAATATACTTTGACGAGAAAGCTCAGAAAGAAGTTGTTGATAGGTTTTATAGAGCATTAAATCCGCAAGGCTTTTTGTTTATTGGACACTCTGAATCTCTATTTGGTATGGAAACACAATTTCAATTTCTAAAAACACAGTGGGCGTGTTTTTATAAAAAAGGATAGTTTATTTAAGTCATGATATTATCGACTAGGAGGAAATAGTTTCTATGGATGATATTAAAGTTTTAATTGTTGACGATTCGTCTATGATGCGTAATTTGATAGGTAAGATTGTTGAATCTACTGAAGGTCTTACAGTGGCTGATAAGGCTATGAACGGACGTTTTGCCTTACAAAAACTTGAAAGAGTCGACCCTGACGTAATTGTGCTAGATATAGAAATGCCTGAGATGAATGGTCTTGAATTCTTAAAAGAAACTAAAAGTAGAGGAATTAAGATTCCAACAATTGTGCTATCAAGTCTTGCCACTGAAGGTGCTCGTGTTACTATGGACTGTTTGGATATGGGTGCTGTTGATTTTATCACAAAACCTTCCGGTCAAGTTAATCTAAATGACGTGGCACAACAACTTTCCAGTATGCTACTAGTGTATGGAAGAAAATATAGAATGAGAAAAGCTACATCTTCTTCGTCTTCTGCTTCTTCTTCATCAACAAGTAGAGAAATGCCAAGTTTTTCGTCAACACGTCCTACAGTTGCAAGTACTTTTGGAACTAAAATTGAAGCACAAAAACCCACTCCAGTTAGAACACCTTCTAACATTCAAATAATTGCTATCGGTATTTCAACAGGTGGACCGAATGCTTTAAGACAAGTATTTGCAGGGCTTGATGAAAATTTAGGACAGCCAATAGTTGTAGTTCAACACATGCCTGCAGGCTTTACAGAAGAGTTTGCAAAGAGCTTAAATAAGATTTGTAAATTGGAAGTGAAAGAAGCAGCAGAAGGAGATGTGATCAAAAAGGGTCGTATTCTTATAGCACCAGGCGGAAAACATCTTACGGTAGAAAAGAGATCCCTTGCAACAATTGCTCATATAACAGATGCTCCACCAAAAAATGGGCACAAACCTAGTGTTGGAGTTCTTTTTGAATCTGTCATTAAAGAATATCAAAATCATGCTTTAGGAATTATTATGACAGGTATGGGTAAAGATGGAGCTGAAGCATTAAGAGATATGTATGTAGAAGGTTCTAGGACATTAGGACAAGATGAAGCTTCTTCTGTTGTGTATGGTATGCCTAGGGTTGCATGGGAGCTAGGCGGAGTTATGAAGCAAGTTTCTCTGGATGATATGGCAAACACAATCAATACTTATAGCAAAAATTTTGCTTAACACAACACTAGGCTATTGTAATTATACAATAGCCTAGCATTTTATTCACCTCAAAAATATGTCTGAGCCTTTTTTTCAAAAAAATAGTTTTTTCTTGATCATTATAACTACGGTTTTGGTTACTTCGTTTATTGCGTTGTATTTCAAAATAAATCGAGAATCTGCTGATTCTGATACTTCCAATGATGAAGTAGTCAAGATATTATTTATAGCAGAAGAAGATGGTATACCTATTTCTACCAATATGATTGCTTTTTATTCTAAAACAAAAAGAGCCATTATGTTTGATATTCCAAATAACACTGGTATGATCTTAGATGAACTTGGTCGCACTGATGGTATCTCTTCTTTATACGAAGAAAAAGGTGTAGAAGTTTTTAAGAACAAGATAGAACGCCTTACAGGAATTAAGATACCATTTTATATTGTCTGTTCAATAAAAGACTTTGCACGTGCAACAGATATGCTTGGAGGCATTTCTCTTTTTATACCCGCTCCGGTAGATGTAATACAAGATGAAAAAAGAGTACTTTTACCTTCAGGTTCTGTTTTACTTGATGGAGAAAAATCAATAGACTATATATTATATACGAGCGAAAATGACAATGAAGGAGATGCGTCTTCAAGAAAACAAAAAGCTATCATTGCTTTTTTTAGAAAATTAAATGATGAATCTTCTTATATTTTTGATACGAAACATTTTTCTGCTATTTCTTCTTCCTTTAGTTCTAATATGGAAAAAAGAGAGTTTAGATCTATGTTTCAGTCTCTTAGTAGTTTAGACCTAGAAAGACTATCTCCTCAACGTGTTACAGGTTCTATTAGAATGGTGGATGGTAAAGAACTTTTGTTTCCTTTTCGTGATGGTCTACAACTCAAAGAGATTATAAGACAAACACTTTCAACTTTAGCATCTGAAGATGGAGTCACTTTAGAACGTGTTTACGCTTTAGAGATTCTAAATGGAACAGAAGTAAAAAATTTAGCTAAAACGACAGCTGAAATATATTCAAGTTTTGGTTATGATGTGGTGCAAATAGGAAATGCAGAATCTAGTAATGTGAAAGAAACTTTATTAATTGATAGAATTGGCAATCCATCTATTGCAAAGATTGTTTCACAAGTAATACAATGCAATAATATTCAAACAGCAGAAATTACAAAGAATGAAGAATACTATGGAACAGAAACAGGAGTTGATTTTACGTTGATTATTGGTTCTGATTTTAATGGTTATTTTGTAAGATCTTCTAACGACAAAAAATAATAGAAAACTATGACACTTTGTTATAGTTTTGCGGAGTCTTTATGGAAAAGAATGTAGATTTTTATGATGGAGCAATAAAGATTGCAGAATTTTTAAATTCGTCCAAAGCATCTGACGTGGTTGTTTTAGATTTGCGAGAAGCAAATATATGGACAGATTTTTTTGTTATAGCAACTGTTTCCAGTGCCACGCAAGCAACAGGCATAGAAACTGATTTAATAAAAGAGATAGAAAAGCTAGATTTGGGAAAATGGTACACGAAAAGAAAAAATGATCAAGGAAGTGATTGGAAGTTAATAGATTTGGGTAATATTGTAGTTCATTTAATGTCTCAAATGGCAAGAAACTTTTATAATTTAGAGGCCTTACATAGCAATGCAAAAAAATGTGATTTTTAATTAAAAATAAAAGGAGTGAAGATATGGCAAATATTGAAAAAGATATTTCGGTTCTAAAAAGAAAATTGGATGAATTTAATGGAGAACTTGTAGCCTCTTACAAGAGATTAGGGAAAAAACTTTTGCTTTCTGATAGTGATTCTTCTTCTATCAATGAAAAATTAGTTCTCTCTTATAACAAAATGCTAGAAGAAAGAACTTTGCTTACAAATAACATATTAGAAATTAAGTCTAGCCATGAAAGGTTGACGGAGTTATACAAGTTTAAAAAACAAGTTTCAAAGTCTTTAAAAGAAACTGATAACTCAATTTCAAAATTAAAGACAAGATTTGCACTTTCTTTTTATAAATCTTTTAAGGATTTAGATTATTTTCATGTGTTAGATAATGAAATTGAAAAGGCAGAAAGTGAGATTGAAGAATTATCATCTTCTATAGAAGCGTTGGAAGATGAAAAAAAAGATGCAGGTTTTTTGGGCAAATTCAACATAAATAGAAAGATTGCAGGAAATAAATTCAAAACCTCTTTATT
>CAJPOH010000025.1 GCA_905372205.1 uncultured Treponema sp. | reverse complement strand
CAATAAAATTGTCTATAATAAAAAACAAGGAGGGCGGGTGATATGGCACAAACAAATGTAAATATTCGTATGGATGAAGATTTAAAAAAACAATTTGATGCTTTTTGTGTTGATATAGGAATGAATATGACAACAGCATTTTGTGTGTTTGCAAAAACAGCAGTGAGAGAGAGAAGAATACCTTTTGAAATCTCCGCCAAAACCGACCCTTTCTATAGCCCCACTAATATGGAAAGGCTACGAAAATCTGTTGCACAAATGGAAGCAACAGGTGGTACTATTCACGAAGTAGAATTTGATGATTAAAGCATGGACTGATGAAGCATGGGAAGATTTCCAATATTGGACGAAACAAGATCGTAAAACGCTAAAAAGGATTTTTCAACTCTTAAAAGATATTGATCGTAACGGATATGATGGTATAGGCAAACCCGAACGATTAACAGGTGATCTTTCGATGTATTGGAGCAGACGAATTGATGATTGTAACCGCATTGTATACAGGATAGATGGGGATGTGATTAAAATAGTGCAATGCGGTTCTCATTATAGAGACTGAATATCTTGAATATACAAAATCTAAACTGTTAAAAATTGTCTTTGGAAGTTTTAAGGGGACACTGATTAGTCACATATCTTTTATGAATCCTTAACCTCATCACATAAGTTGCCATCCAGCTGTAACTTATGGGTAATCTTTTAGAAAGGGATGAGCTACGCTGGCGGTGTGCCTAGTGGCTGTCGCTGGCGGTAGCCTAGCTTTAATCAGTGGTTCCTTAATCTGCCTGATATCTTTCAATTTATTACATCCACCTTTGAATTATGTCAAGAACTTGTCTTTTTGCTTCTTCTTTTTCTTCTTCAGTGTCAGAAAACAGAATGCTAGGGTTTATGTTCATAGCATTACAAATCTTCAAAAGAGTATCGAGACTTGGTGTTCTTTTACCTGTTTCTATATAGTTGATCATATTTTGATCAAATTTAGTACTGGCAAAATTAAATATAATATGGTAAACTTAGAATCATTGATTATCTTATTAAGCTGAGTATATATTTTGCACTGTATAATGCACGAAGGGGAATATATAATTATGAAAAAGTATGTTTTATTAATGATGTTTTTATCACTTGTTGGTGTAACTTTGTTTGCACAAAGCAAGCCAGTTGTAGTAGTAGCTTCATTTAATGCAAAAGGTGTTGACAAAGATGAGGCTGAAGTTGTAACCGAACTTTTTACATCAGAATATGCTAATACTGGTATGGTAGATGTAGTGGACAGAAATAACTTTGACAAAATAAGCGACCAACTAAAGTTTCAATCTTCCGATTGGTCAAATGCAGATAAGGTAGCTCAACTAGGCAAAGCTTTAAATGCAAACCATGTGGTTGTGGGGCAACTATTAAGATTTAGAGAAAAGGTTGCTGTAACAATCAAAGTTATTGATGTGAACACTACTACTATTTTAGCTTCTCATACTGGAAAGCTTGACGATATGGAAGACTTACTTGATGAACTTCCGAAAATATGTAAAGAATTGAGTGAAAAAACAGGAGGTATACTTGGAAAAAAACATGAGAAAGAAGAATCTTCTGAAATCGATCTTAGTATGACAGAAAAACCTTGTTACCTTCAGGGGACTGCTGATCCTAGGCGGAACAGATGTTTATCTGATGAAAAAATTGCTGATGCACTTAGAGAGGCTGATAAAAAGAACAAATAGCTTCGTGGTGAAAAACCTAAGAGAATTAGGCATGAAGAGTCCTGTTGTAGCAATTGTACAGATAGTTATGGTACTGCAGGTGCGTATTTAGACGATGTTCTTGAAGTTTGTAGCTTTTATCCATAATTTAAGGAGGTTTTGATGAAACCCCACCTTTTATTAATCTTTTTTTGCTTTTTTTCCCTATTTTGCTTGTCGAGTTTTGCCCAAACAGTTGCAGTTTTTGAATTTGACTGTGACAATAAAGATTTCAGCAAAAATATTGCAATAATGAGCGACTTACTCGTTCACGAGCTAGTAAAATCAGGCGATGTTACGGTGGTGGAACGCAAAAGGTTAGATAAAATAATGCAAGAATATGCATTTCAGTCAAGCCCATTTGTAGACATCAAGACTGCAAAAAAACTCGGTAAGGGGCTTGGTGCTGACTACATAATAGTTGGCTCTGTTGCATCTCTTGGTTGTCCGTTATACATTACTGCACGTATGATTGATGTGGAAAAGGGAGCAATCTTACATTCTGCAAAAATGAAGCTTAACTTCTGGAGCGAGTATGAAGAAAAACTCCCCGTCTTTGCATCAGAATGTGTGAAAAAAATGCCCATTCCCAATTACCTTGCCGGTGTGTGGACAGGCACTCTTTCAGGCGATGATTTTGAAGACTACTATGAAATTAACTTTGGCGAAAAATCTAAATGTACTGTGAAAGTAACAAACATAAATCAATTTGGAATTGAAACTGTACAAGAAGCAAATGGCACTTATAGTTGTGTTACAGATTCTTTTTCGGGTAGTAAAATGTTCCGTCTTAATGCAATATTCAAAGGGGCAAAAATGCCACGTTTGCGTAAAATAGAATGGGCGTATCCTATTTTAATGAACAATTCAAAAAATGAATTTAGTATAAATATCCCCTCCTACCCAAACAAAGACACGCTTGTCAGACTTACACTCAACAAAATAGAATGAATTATTTTTTTAGCTTGTAATTATTATTCGTTAAAATATTTAAAAGAACAAAGACTTCTAACTAGCATATCGGGAATGGAGATACTAGTTAGAAGCCTCCTGTCAGTAGATTGAAAAACACTAATTAAAGTTGCACATTTGTTGACTAAAACTACAAGCATTAGCGTTTATTCATATGCTGTTCAATATACTATTACCTACCGTTTTTCAAAATAATGATTTGAAGATGCATCTGTTTTAGTTTATTGACATCCAAAATTTAGATTACTATCTTCTTAACTAAATTAAAAAAATAGTATATCCTTATAGGAGTGAGTTTTCCTCACATAGAAGTTTAGATTTTAGTAAATTGATTTATGTTATCTGTACAAAATTTGAGTTTTCGCTACGATGCTTATTCTAAATATATACTTGAAGACATCTCTTTTGAAGTGAAAAAAGGGGAGTATGTTTCTGTAGTTGGAGAAAATGGTTCGGGTAAAAGCACTCTTGTGCGTCTGCTTTTGGGACTATTAAAGCCAACTACTGGTGAAGTGCAACAAAATGCTAGTAGCATAGGCTATGTTCCGCAAAAAAAGATTAATCTAACACATTTTCCCCTCACAGTGTTTGAACTTCTTGATAGCTATAGAAGAGTGCTAAAAGTAAAAGATAGGAACACCGTGTATAACATGCTTGGAGAAGTAGGTCTTTTAGGTTTTGAAAAGAAACTGGCTGGGGAGCTTTCTGGAGGACAATTACAAAAGCTATATATTGCACGAGCCTTGATCAACAAACCTGAACTACTGATTTTAGATGAGCCATCTACAGGAATTGATGTTAAAGGGCAAAGAGAGATATACACAATATTAAAGCGTCTAAATCAAGATTCAAAAATCACGATTGTCTCTGTTGACCACAATTTAGACGCAGCTGTTGCTAATTCAACAGTCATTTTTCATATAGCTAACGGCAAGGGGCATTTTTGCAATCCTAAAAAATATGCTGTTGAAGCAGTTCCTTCAAATTCTTAATAAGGGGTCGAGATGTTAAAATATGCTTTTATGCAAAATGCTTTTGTAGCATCGTTTTTTATCGCTGTGTTATGCCCCCTCATTGGCATATTCTTGGTGTTGCGTCATTATTCCATGATAGGAGATACTCTATCTCATGCTTCGTTTGCAGGAGCTACCTTGTCAATTTTGCTCGGAGTTAATCCTGTTTTAGGCTCTTTTATTTTTACATCACTTTCAGGTGCTTTTATAGAAGCTCTGCGTTCCCATTTAAAAGAACATACTGATTTAATCTTGTCTATTGTTCTTTCTTTGAGTGTTGGCATTATGATAACTCTTATAAGTAGCGGGCTTGTAAGAGTTAATGCAGAAAGCTATCTTTTTGGTAGCATTCTCACCATTACCAGAACAGATGTCATAACAGTTGGTGTTTTAAGTATTTCTTCAATTTTACTTTTAATTTTGATGTATCATAAACTTATTTACATCGTTTTAGATGATGAGATTTCGCGTGTTATGAAGATTAAGGTGCGACTTATAAACTATGTGTTTTCTATCCTTGTGGCAGCGGCAGTTTCAACAGCCTTAAAAATTGTGGGAATGCTGGTTTTAACTTCGATGATTGCTCTTCCCGTAGCTTCAAGTTTGCAATTCAGGCAAGGTTTTAGAAACACTGTAATTATTTCTATAGTCATTAGTATTATAGACATAATGGCTGGTCTTGTTTTTTCTTATCATTTGAATGTTGCACCCGGTGGTTTTACTGCAATAATCTGTGTTGCAACACTTTTAGTTATTATTATTTGTAAAAGTGTTTTGGCATTTGCTCTAAAAAGAAAATAAATAGGTTTCTTTTTGATAAGCCAAGTTTTTTGATTTTATTTATAAGCTACTTAAATGCGTCTTACGCTTCACAGGGGGAGTAGCTAGTTATATTTTTCTATTTTAAGGAAGGTTATTATGAAAAAATTGTCAAAAGGTTTGTTTTTCATTGTGTTGATGTTTGTACTTTCATCGTGTAATCATGAAAATAATCAAGAACCAAATAAACCAACACCACAAAAAGAAGAATTCACTGTGATATTCTCTGCAGGGCAAAATGGTAAGCTCACTGCTACAATGGATGGAAAACTTTTTACATCCAATCAAAAAGCAGAAAAAGACAAGGTTGTAGTTTTTACTGCAGAAGCAAATGCTGGTTACAAAGTGAATGAGTGGTCAATTTCGGGAGGATTGGCTATTGAAGGAGGGCAAAACGAAAATAAAACAGCTAAAGTGAAGATTGTTAAAGACACAACTGTGAGTGTAACATTTAAGGAAAATGAGACACAAAATAAATATGAAACTGTGCCTTTTTCAAAACTAGATGAATACTTAAATAATGCTGGAGTAGAAATAAATTACATTAAAATAACTGAGCTAAAACCAGAACACCTAACAGGAGTTGATGCTGATTCAGTTCCATTGGGAAGTGTGCTGAAAAAACATCCTAATAAAAAAGTTGCAATAAAGTTTGGGGAAGATCTTCCACAGCTTGAAAAGATGAAATTTTGCTTTATGGGAGTAACAAGTTTGGTTGAAGCTCCTGATATTCCTCAAGGAGTCAAGGATATAACTAATTGCTTTTCAGGTTGCACAGAACTAGAAGAGATCCCAAACATTCCTTCGAGTGTAGAAAATATGACAAAATGCTTTCTTGCTTGTATAGGGTTACATTCTGTTAAAAGCCTCCCTGAAGGAGTTATTAATATGAATGAATGTTTTTCAGGTTGTACGGAACTAACTCAAGTGTCAAATATTCCAACAACTGTTACTGATTTAAGTATATGTTTTTCAGGTTGCCATAAATTAACCACTCCGCCTACACTTCCAGCAAATGTTGAGAAAATGGTGAGTTGTTTTACAGATAGTGGTTTGGTAAGCCCCCCTATAATTCCAGCAAAAGTTACAGATTTATCAGGATGTTTTGCAGGTTGTCATAGCCTAACAACTGCTCCAACAATACCAGAAAATGTTACATCAATGAGTAATTGTTTTTCAGAATGTGAGAATTTAGTTCAAGCTCCTAGAATACCTAATGCAGTAAAAGATATTTCACTGTGTTTTTCAGGTTGTACTAAATTAGCAAATGTTCCAAATCTACCTGAAAGTATTGAGGATATGAAAATTTGTTTTAAGGACTGTTCCAGTCTAACAAGCGTCCCTAACATTCCAAGCAATGTTATAGATATGGATAGCACCTTTGACGGTTGTTCTAACTTAACTTCTTGCTCAGATATTCCAAGTAAAGTGGAAAATATGGCAAGCTGTTTTAGGAATTGCACTAGCTTAGTGATAGCTCCTAGTATTAGTGATAGTGTAGATGATATTTCAGAATGTTTTTCGGGTTGTACAAGTCTTACAACTCCACCTAGTAAGCTTCCAGATAACGTAACTGACTTATGGGCATGTTTTCAAAATTGCAGTAGTCTAACTACCACTCCACCAATTCCTGAAGGTGTTACAAGTATGCAAGAATGCTTTCAAAATTGTAGTAAGTTAGTTACAATAGCATCTGAGATACCTGAAGGTGTGGAAAACCTTTTAGAATGTTTCTTGGGTTGCACTGCACTAAAAACTGTAACGCTTAAATGTGCATATCCTGAGGAGGAAAATGAAGAAAAAACTTTTAAGGATGCATTTAAAGATTGTAATAGCTTAGAAGTAGGTGGAATAAAAGTTCCTAATGATAAGTTAGAAGATTATAAAACACATGCTAGTGATATGGGCTTGACTGACGATACAAAATTTGCAGCTGCTCCATAAGGTTAGGTTGTGTGATGAGCTTTGAGGCTCACCACACAACTAATTTAGCATCATAAAGCGAAACACTTATAAAAAATTACTGGTTTTCCTTTGGATATGGTAGATTTTGTATTTGAACATTGTTATTTTTTGAGGAGTTATAAATGAAACATTTTAAATCTATTCTTTTGCTTGGTTTTTTAGCTGTTCTTTTTGCGTGTAAGCAAAATGGAGATGGACACGAAAGACCTAAAACAGTACCAATTGAAAAAATTATAGTGCAAGATAAGACAATATCTCTTAATGCAACAAATGAGAAAATAACAGCCACTGTTCTTCCTGCTAATGCAAATCAGAGTGTTGCATGGGTAAGCGAAGATGTTAATACTCTTATTATTGAATCAAGCTCAGGTCTACTTACACCTAAAAAGGCTGGAAAGGTGAAAGTAATTGCAACAAGCACGACTGATAGCACAAAAAAAGGAGAAGCATGGATTACAATATCTTCTCTAAATAGCTTTGAAATATCATTATCTCAAACTAGCGTATATTTTGGTGGCATACCTGCAACATTAACTATTACCCCCAATCCTGCTACGGCTCAAGATGAGTTTGTTGTGATAACTGAAAATACAGATTTAGAAATTACTAAAGCTACAGGAAATACTTTTAGCATAGCTGTAAAAACCAAAAAGGCAAAAGGTGCTAAGGCGATGCTTAAAGTGAAGCCTAAGACTGCTTTAACATTTCAAGAAAAAACACAAGAAATTGAAATAAAAACAATTGTGCCGGAAAATATCAGTATTAAAGGTGAAGACAAAATGTATGTGAGTGAAGAGCTACAATTTACTACTACCATTACACCTAATTCTTCAATTATTGATAAAACTGTGAAATGGAAGATAGATTCATCCTATAATGAAAGTAATAAAATAGAAGCATTTTATTTTGAAATAACTGAAGATGGTAAGCTTAAAATGAAGTATAATCCTCATCAAGACAATAATTTTTTTCACGGAAAAACATTTAGAATAAAAGCTGTGTCTTTAGTAGATGATAGCGTTGTGGCAACTAAAGTGATTACAGTTTATAACAATCTAGCAACAGTTGAAAGAATAAATACCCAAGTGACTGAATGGGTTCATTGCAAAGAAAGCAATAATCTTGTGTATAATGGTAGTAATAAACTGGAAGTGAGTATACATTTTGCAGATGGTCAAAATATATACAAAAAGGTTTGTATAATAGAAAATCCTGATGCTTTTATGTACACAAGTTCTCTTGTTTCGGAGTACTTAGAAAAAACGATTTATGATCTTGATAATTCTACGTCTGTTACACTTGTTGCAAAAAAGCATACTGAAGGACGAGAAAAAACTTTTTATGTTTTTCCAATAGACCCAAAAACCGAAAGACCTTTTTCTCCATTTGAAAAGAAAAAGTTTAAACTTACCATATGGGCAGAGCCTACAGGAATTGAAATTCTAAAATGTAATACTGGTACTTTTGACATTGCTAAAAAAGATGATGGAAGTTATTATAGCACTAAAACTTTAGCAACAGGCGAACATTCTTTTCATGTAAAACTTCTTCCTTTAGGAGCTACCAAGCCTGAATGGTTAAGTTATCAATTGGAAGATCCAGCAAAAAAGATAAAGAATGTTGAAAAAGGCGTTTTTAGTGCAGATGGAAATGAATACACATTTGACATTGACTCCGGTTCTGGTGTTATAAAAGAAGCAACATTTAAGTTTATGGTAAAAGTTAATCATCGACAGCCCAGTCCAGCGATAGAAAAGCAGTTAAAGATAAAGTATTTATAAATTAGTGACTTTTATCAAAA
>CAJPOH010000024.1 GCA_905372205.1 uncultured Treponema sp. | reverse complement strand
GTCCTAACTCCTATGCAAACAAAACTTTCGACGGTAGCAACAAATACTTCTACTATAATTGAATTACAAAAAGTAGATTATGGTATGAAAATACCAGAAAAGGTGTTTACAACAAAATATCTAGAAACAGGTAGATAAAATTGAAAAACTTGTCTATCTTACTATTTATTCTTGTGTGTTTTTCTTTTTATGCTCAAACAAATACTAATGAAGAAGAGCCGGCAATTGAAGATAATGTAAGTTTTGATTTTGATGATGCATCTTCAGATAAAGATGGTTTTTCTGTGAATCTTGGTGGTTCTATTTATACAGGTTTAAAACTTTTTTTTGATGACTTTAAGAGATTTCAAGATGTTAGGCCTTCATCGCTTGTTTGGGCAAGATTAAAATTAGAAGCTACAGCACCATTAAGTTATGCCCTTTTTTCTGTCAATTTGAATGATGAAACATTACCTTTCAATTTAGCTCAAAAACACTTACTTTCAAACGAGCCAATTATTCCTCGTTGGATTGACGAGGCTTTTTTGCAAGCAAACGTGGGAGCTTTTTACTTTTTTGGAGGACTTAAAAAACTTAACTGGGGGCGTTCTGACTTATTCAGTGTCCTAGACATTGTAAACCCAAAGGATGAAACTGATAGCTTTGATATTGAAGAAAACAAAAAACTTAGCATCCCAATGTTTCAGTTTTCTGCATACTTTCCTCATGATGTAAAACTCGAAGGTGTATTTTTACCAATGTTTATTCCAAGTCTTTTTGTTTTAGAAGGACGTTGGAAACCCTATTCTGTTTATGAGATTGAAGATTTTACAGGTATAAATGAGGGCAAAAAGTTGCAAGATGTCTTAACTAAAGACACAGCAAAGTTTTCTTATTCCCATGGTGGACTTAGGCTTACTACTACAATAGCTTTAAGTCATGATTTAGGTTTTCAATATTTTTATGGATATAGCAAAAAACCTATTGTTAAGGCAACTAATTTTGAAGCCCAGTATCCTAGTTTTCACAATATTGGAATAGACTATGGTACTGTTTTGGGACCTGTTAATCTAAGAGCAGAATTTTGTGCTAACATTATAGGCAATCATGGAGCTAGGGATTCTAACGTAGCATGGAATGCAGGTTTTGATCTTGCCCTAAGATATGGACTAACATTAAACCTGCTATTAAGAGAAACTGTTTATTTTAACAAAAGGAATGATGCTTCTTTTGCATTATTTAGAAATAATAGTATGACAGACACTTTATTCTTTTTTTCACTTTCTCAAAGCATTTTACGAGGAGCAGTGGAGTGGAAACTTAGCTTTATAGCAGGTTTTGAAAATGTTGACTTTGCAATAATACCTTCAATCCATTGCCTTTTTGGAACAATACTTTTGGACGCTAAGGTGGGTATTTTTCTTGGCAAAAATACTCAAGGAAGCTATAGTCAATACAAGAAAAATAACTTTGTCAAATTAAGTCTTGGTTATGAATTTTAATAGGTTTCTTCTTTGATATTTCATTATTAGATGTTTTTTTTGGTAATGCATGATTGTCGATTGCTAAAACATATCTACGAAAAACAGAGCATTCCATAATAGATAAGCTTTTTCTTCAATTAAACCCTTTATCTTAATAAGCCGATTATTGTTAGGAATATCTTGAATAATGTCAAAAATCATTTTTGCTCTCAAGATGTTTTAAGGCGATAGCACTATGGAAAACACTTTTACACAAGAATTGGAAGGAGCATTGATTAGACGTGCAGAGGAACTAAATAATACAGTATTACCATTTGCGTTTGAAAACTATGGGATACAAATAACCTTTGTTAAGATAGTGAGAAATTTACTTCTCAAAAAGCGTCTTATTCACAATGATCCCTACAAATATGATAGCAAAATGACAGAGATTGAAATTCCTGATTCTTCTCCGTTTATGAAAACTGAAGCCCCAAGTATATTGGGAGCAAGACTTGCACAATATGAGACAATGCTTGACTTTCTTATGGGCTACTATCAATTTAATACCGATTTTTTAACTCCCAAAAGAATGCAAAAACTCTTAGCATTGAATGCAACTTTTTCATGGTCAGACTTTTCTCCTAAATCTAAAAGTCAAAACACCGTTGAACTTTACGAAATAATTGCTCCCATATTTTCTAGTACAGACAAGGTTTCTACAACTGTTTTAAGAGGTGCTCTCTCAAATCTTGCAAATGCTGATGCAAACATAAGTAATTGTCTTAGGGCATTGCTATTTTTTTATAGGCAAAAATATAAACTAAGTGTTAGAAAGGATGTTATGCCTTATGTAAAACCAACAAGTGATGATTACTTAAATCCTTCAAAAATATTAAAAGAAATCAAGAGGATATTTGCATTAAAAGCAAAAAAACTTCCCTTTTATGCTGAGTTTGTAATTGAAATATTGAAAGAAGACTATAGTGTTGATCACAAAACATATCAAGAACAGGTCTTGCAAGAATTATTTTCAAAAGTTAAGCAAGAAACTGAAAAACAAAAGAAAATTGAGGATACTCGTCCATATCTATTACTTGCATTGCAAGCATTGGGTTTTACAGGTAGTCATTTTGCTAAGGCTCTTGAAAAAATACGTGAAAATAAAAGCATTTTAGATGAAGCAAACAGAACTTTCTTTAAAAAGTTTCTTAGTTTTTTGCGACAAGTATTCAACATAGCAGAACATCCTTGTGAGATTTCTATTGTTGTAGAAGATAGTTTAACACAATCAAAAAAACGATGTGTGTTGGTATGGGAAGAATTTGAACACCGTGTAATTTCTAAAGCTATGTTTTTTGCTAGCCTTTCTACACAAACTGAAAGTATGAAAAAAAAGATTAGAGATGCAAAAGAAGAGGACTTACTTGACGTTCTAAATAGAAATTTGGCTGAAGCCAACGAATTGGTTAGCCAGTTAGCAGGACTTGATGAGTATTTTAAGAAAGAAAAACCTGAAATAAGGAGTAAAATACAAGGTATTAAAATCGAGTTAACCACAATTAAAAATTACATAATCAAATCAAATCAAAGGCGGGGAGAATATCTTGCTCTCTGTGAAGAAGCACAACAGATGCGAGAGTTAGGTATGGAATCTCCTCTTTAATATCTACCGCACAAGGGTGTTTTTGCTTATTCATCATTTTTTTTGTTTGCCTTTTTTGCTAAAGCCTTGCACTCTTGCTTCTGCTTCTGTTGATAGGCTACTGGTTATGCCTTTCTTTAAGTAATGAAAGCCTAGACCTGCAACCATTGCGGCGTTGTCAGTGCATAATGAAAGTGGTGGGAAGAGGCATTTAAGATTTGGAATCTCTTCTAGCTTTTCGCGCAAATACGAATTAGCGGCGACACCTCCTCCTGCAACCAGAATGTCAAGCTTAGTATCTTTTATTGCGTGGGATATTGCTCTCAATAGAATTTTTATTGCCGTATGCTGAAAACTTGCAGCAATGTTTTCATTTGTTTTGGGATATTCTGGATTCCAAAATTGCTCTATCTGATTTATACAAGCAGTTTTAAGACCTGAATAAGAAACATCATATTCATGCCCTGCTCCGTGCAAATTAGGGAGAGGAAAATTAGCAGCCTTGACGTTTCCATATTTGCTTAAATTATCTATTATGAGACCTCCTGGATAACCTAAATCATAGAACTTTGCAACCTTGTCAAATGCTTCACCTGGTGCATCATCTATAGTTGTTCCAAGCACTTCTATTTTATCAAAATCTAACACTTTGCAAATTATGCAATGCCCACCAGAGACTAAGAGTCCTAAATAGGGGTAAGCAACATCAACGAATAATTGTGTTGCATAAAGATGAGCTAACATATGGTTAATAGCAATGAATGGCTTATTTATAGATAAACTTAATGTTTTTGCAAAAGTCAACCCAACTAGTAAAGCTCCCATAAGACCAGGTCTATTTGTTGCAGCAATACCATCTATTTCTTGCAATGAAACATCTGCTTCTTTTAAAGCTTTTTTAACGACAGGAAGAATAAACTCTATATGTTTTCTGCTTGCAATTTCTGGCACAACACCTTTGTACATCTTGTGAAAGGGTATTTGAGTTGCAACAACATTGCTCAATATCTTTTTTCCATCCTGCACTATAGATGCTGCAGTTTCATCACATGAAGATTCTATACCAAGAACTAACATAATAGCCGTATTTTAGCATGTAAATAATTTATAAGCAACGTTTGGAAGATCTGATCTACTCGGATCGCAACCCCAGAATCTGAGCGGATCGAGGTGTTCGAGCAAAGAATAACAGCCCAGCAAGGACTGGGGGCTTAGGGGGTCAAAAGTCGGCGTTGCCGACGTTTTGCTGAGAATATTAGCTTTAAGCTAATATTCTCAAATAGGAATTTGTATTGGTCATAAAGATCACTCAATGCCTTAAACCTAGCAAATTTCTTCATTATTTCATACAATACAAAGTCTTAAATGGAGTGATTTATGAAGGTGAAGTATGTGCAGAAGTTTTTTAGGAAGTGGGCAGAAATCCAAATAAAATATAGATTTCTTTTTTTAATTTTGATGGCAGTTGTTTCTGTTGTTGGAATGACAGGAATACCCAAAGTGCAGATTCTTTCTGACCAAACTGATATGATCCCTAAAACCGAAGAACATAAACTTATGATGAAAGAGTTTGAAAATCTTTTTGGTAACAGTGAGAATATCGTTTTATTAGTGGAATCAAATGATGTGTTTCAACCTGAAGTGCTTAAAACAATTAAAGCTATTGGTGCTGAACTATTAGAAAAAGTGCCTTATGCTACGTCAATTATGTCCATCACAGATGTTGAAGTAACGATAGGAAACGAAGATGGAATGGCAATATATCGCCCATTCGAAAATGGAATCCCAGAAAAAACTGAAGAGATTGAAAAAGAAAAGCAAATTATTCTTTCTAGGAAAAGTCTTGTTAATAAACTAGTTTCATCTGACTCAAAAGAATGCTGGCTTATTCTTTCACTAAAACCTTTTCCTGAAGGAGAAGAAAAGGAAGGCAATGCCCTAACCGCTCCTATGTACAAAGCAGGTCAAGTTGCTATTGATGTTGTAACAAATCCTAAATGGAAAAGCAATGTATATAAAATTAAACCAGCTGGTGTTCCATACACAGAAATGGAAGAACACACCGTAGTTTTAGAAGAAACAACGAAAACAGTAATGGTGAGTTTTTCGATAATGATAGTATTACTTATCATTTTCACAATGTCTTTTATTGGAACTATCATTCCTGTTTTAGTTTTAATTTTAGGCATTGGCGTAGTTTTTGGTTTTATGGGGCATTTTAATATCATAGCTGATTCATATATGGTGAGTATTCCTATTCTTTTGGCAATGGCTCTTTCTGTTGGATATTCAATACACTTACTTAATTCATTCAAACATTATTTTTATAAGTTTGGGCAACGTAAAGAAGCTGTTATTGCTTCCATAGAAGAAACTGGATGGCCTCTTCTTTTTACTGTGATAACTACAATAGCTTCTGTTCTTTCATTTTTGACTACTTCACTATACCCATTAAGATGGCTTGGAGCATCTTGTGCTATGACAGTTTGGTCTGTCTACTTTTATGCAGCAATGATAATTCCTATTGTTATGAGCTTTGGAAAAGACAAAGACATTAAGCATTTATCGAAAAAAAAAGAAGCAAAATTGTTCAACTTTGTTGATGAGCAATTTATGCGATTTGGTAGGTTTGTGCTTCAATATCGTCTTCCGATAGTCATTGTTTCAACTCTTTTATTTATTGCTTGCTTACCGGGCCTTTTTAACATTACAATTAAAATGGATGGTTACACATTTATGGGGCTTCGTGTTCCATATATCAAAAGATTACATTCAATTGTAAACTCTACACTAGGTTCATACTTTAATTATAATGTTATGGTGAGGTTTGAGACAGAAGATGCAATAAAAGATGTTGAAAATTTGAGAGAGATTGAAAAACTCGAAGAGTTCATAGCTAGTTTTGCACATACCAAAAAAGTTGAAGGTGAAGCAAAGATATTTTCTATATTAAATGTACTAAAAGAGATGAATCAAACTTTGAATGAAGATAGACCTTTGTTATATAAACTTCCTAATAGTAATCAAGAGCTAGCAGAAATGTTATTTTTATATGAAGTTTCTGGTGGTGGTGATATTTCAAAATGGATAGATGATGAATATAAAACTGCTAGGATAAGAGTGGAAGTGAAAGAATTTGATTCCGAAGAAGTAACACGTAATATGAAGATATTAGAGGCAAAGGCAAAAGAAATTGTTCCAAATGCTAAAGTTTTTTTGATTGGAAATGAGCTTGATTTTGCAAACATCAACTCATATATTGTAAATGGAGAGATATCATCACTTATATTTTCACTTTTAGCGATATTTATTCTTATGCTTATAGCTTTTGGTAGTATTAAGCTGGCTCTTATTGGGATGATTCCAAACATTGCTCCTCTCTTTGCAATAGGTGCTGTTATGAGCTATCTTGGAATATATCTTGATATGGTTACTATGACCATTATGCCCATGCTTTTAGGTATTTCTGTTGATGACACGATATATTTTATTACCCATTCAAAAATAGAATTTGAAAACACTCATGATTATGAAATTTCTGTGCTAAGAACATTCAAAACAATAGGAAAAACACTACTTGCAACTAGCATTATTTTGTGTATAGGCTTCGCAACAAATGCTGTGTCTCTCCTACAGGGGATTGTGCAAATAGGCTTACTTGGTGCATTTGGTTTTTTTGTTGCTTTAGTTGCAGATTATTTTATAACGCCTGTTTTAATTTTTATGCTAAAGCCTTTTAGGAAGTAATCTCGTGGAAATTATTGTGGTTCTTTGCCGACCTGAAACAAGTTTGAATGTTGGGGCTATTTGTCGTGTGATGGCAAACACAGATTTGTCAGTTTTAAGAATTGTCGGGGACAAGAATATTTATAATGAAGTAGAAGTGTTGACTCTTGCCTTGCATGCTCGCTATATCTGGGATGAAGCTCAGTTTTTCCCTGCAACAATAGAAGGATTAAAAGAAGCAACTAGTGGGTGCAATGCTGTTTTTGCAACTACTAGGA
This sequence comes from uncultured Treponema sp., assembly GCA_905372205.1. Lineage (GTDB taxonomy): Bacteria > Spirochaetota > Spirochaetia > Treponematales > Treponemataceae > Treponema_B. The sequence continues at coordinate 1,234 of CAJPOH010000024.1, read as the reverse complement.
GAGTTGGCGTTAAGCGAAAACATCAAGGATTTTCTGTTGATGACGCAGTTAGGTTTTCAAAAAAAGAGAATTTTAAGAAGATTGCAATAGTTTTTGGTAATGAAAGGACAGGACTTACAGATGAGGAGATGACAGTTTGTTCTCATTCTATTAATATTCATTCAAGTAAAAATTATCCTTCGTATAATCTTTCACATGCAGTTCTGATTATAGCTTATTCTTTCTTTGTGGAAAAAGAAAAAGCTTCAACTCAAACAAAAGAGAGAATAACTCCTCTTTTCAAATGGAAGAATAATAGCGAAGAAAAAAGAGAAATGATAACCTTTAATGAATCTTGTGATATTGCAAATACTATTGTTGCTAAACTGGAAGAAATGGGGCTTTATAAAAAAGGTGGAGAGAAAGATTGCAAAATATTTCTTTCGCAAATGATGACAAGAGCAAAACTTACAGAAGAAGAAGCAGAGTTTTTTGAGAATATCTTTAATAAATTATCCCATCAAGTAAAAAAAAATAGCCTACCACTTAAAAAGTGATAGACTATTAAATAGGAGCAATCAATATGAAAAGGAGATGAGCCATGCAGGCATCGAACCTGCGACCCACAGATTAAGAGTCTGTTGCTCTACCAGCTGAGCTAATGGCCCGCACTCCATGCAGGTATAACCCACAAAAAGTACCGATATATTATATAAAACAATGGATTATGTCAATATAATAACTTATGCACTTACAATTAACAATCCAATCCAATAACCGTTTAAGGAAAATATTTATTGCATTGAATGTATAAAAATGCTAGAATCCAAAGGTAACAGCCTCAGCATTTTCACTATCTTCCTTATCCATACTAAAATCTTACAGTACATTAGAAAATGTTAAATAAGTACATTAGGGAATGTGAAAACAGTACATTAGCATAACAATTCCTTAGAATGAGGATTTGTCTTAAGACAAATCCTCACAATGTACTGACCCCATCCTGTACAGCATTGGGTGTGCAAACCCCGCTATATTGCGACCGCATTCTGTACAGCAACGCATCGCGATACATGCGTGTTTTGCAATGCAATACAATCGTGGCGAAAGCCAGCGTAGTGGCAGGGGCTTTCAGCTTCTGTGACGAGAGGAAATTTATTGGAATGCGATAGCATTCGCTGTCGAATTAATCGGTACTTCCTTAGAAGTTCTATTAGAAAAATAATTTTGGCTATTTTTATAATCATAAAAGAAG
>CAJPOH010000023.1 GCA_905372205.1 uncultured Treponema sp. | reverse complement strand
CTCAAATACACTTTTTAGACTTTTTTTTTGATTTGTGATACACTCGTCTCAGTGTTTCATTATCATATCTAAAACTGATCGAGGTTTTTATGAAAGGTTTTAATTATAGCAAGGTTTTTTCACTTGTTATTATTTTTGCACTTTTTGTAAGTTGTGTTGCAGAAAGAGACGATGTGCCAAAAGCAGAAATTGAGTTTTGGAGCTTTCCAAACTTTACATCTGAAAATGGAGTGGAAGGAGATTTTGAAAGATCTTTAATACGAGCATTTGAAGCACGATATCCTTCAATCAAAGTAAATTACACATTGCTAAGCTTTAATGATGGACAGTCCAAACTTGATGAAGCAACCAGAAATGGCTCTTTTCCTGATGTTTTTTATGATGCACCTGGTAGAATAATTGTTTTTGCAAATAAGGGAGTGTTGCTTCCCCTTGATGACATTCTTGCTACAGAAAAACCTTATATAACAATTGGCCTTCTAGCTGTTTCTCAGGGTAAAGATAGAAGAACCTACATGTACCCAATGCATGAAGGAGCTTTTTCGATGGCATTTAATAAGGAAATGCTAGAAGATTTAAAGCTTCTTCATCTATTGCCATATAATAGAAAAGATAGGCAATGGAAGCGTGAAGAATACGAAACTCTTTTAAGAGAATTAAAAGAAAAACTACCTAAAGGAAAAACACCTGGTGTCTTTTATTATAAAACACAAGGTGGAGACCAAGGAACTAGAGCTTTCTTAGTCAATCTTACAGGTCATGCAGAACTACTAACCCCTGATTATTCAAGCTACATTTTTAATTCTGAAAATGCAGTTAATAACTTGAATTGGACTTTTAATGCAATTAAGGAAGGACTTTTGCTTGATGGAGTAGAACTTACTTCTAATGATGCCATTAAGATGTTTACAGAATCAAATGCTGCACACACAATTTTATATTCTCCCCAGCTCAATAAAATGTATAATGGAAAACGTAACTACAAAGGAAAAGATTTTACCCCCATATACATGCCTTTTCCAAATGATTCTACAGCCCCACTACTAGAATTTTTAGCTGGAGGAGCTTGTATTTTTAATAATCATAATGAAGAAAAAGCAAAGGCTGCAAAGCTATTTGTGAAATTTATGGCAACTGATGATGAGTGGGCTTCAAAGTTGGTGAATGCAACGGGAGGTTTTCCTGCAAGTTCTAAGATAGAAGTTCAACACTCAGACCCTGAAATATTATACAATTCTGTTTTGCAACGTTTTTTTGGGCAATACTATAACAATATAGTAGGTTTTTCAAAAATGAGGCAATATTGGAATGAGGCATTAAAGGCGATAGGACGTGGTGAAGATACTCAAAAGGTTTTAGATCAATTTGTTTCAAATGCAAACAACACATTGAGGGAAGAATAATGAAAAATGATTTTGTGGTAACTAAAAAATTAAAGTTTTTTTCAATCAGAAATAAGATGATATTAGCTTTCACGCTTTTTGCATTTTCCATTCTTTCCATTCTTTGCGTTGTTTCTATTGCTTTGTCTTCATTTTATCTTACTCGAAACAGTGAGTATTTTATAAAAGAGTTAGCATTTTCTTCTTCACGTATTCTAAACGAGAGAGCAGCTTCAATGTTTGGTCGTCTTGAAGCATTTTCCAATCTTCCACAGCTTCAAGATGAAAATCTTACTTACAAAGAAAAGATTGAACTTTTTAAGAATGAAATACAAATGTTAAAGCAACGTGGATGGATAGATTTTGGAATTGCAGGGCTTGATGGTATTTTATACAAAACAGACGATACTATAGAAAATGTTTTGCAAACTGACTGGTTCAGCAAAGCAAAAAATGGTAAGTATGTTGTTACAGAACCCACTATGTCTTCCACTATGAAAAAATATACTTCTAGGGTGGTAGTTCCATTTAAGGATATGCAGGGTAAAATTGCAGGTGCTATTTCAGCTACAATTCTAGGAGATTCGCTTTCTAATTTGATTAGTGATATTGTTGTAGGGAAAACAGGTGTTGCCTATCTTTTGAGTCAAGATGGCACTATTCTAGGAAATAGACAACCGGAAATTTTATATAAAAGCATCTTTAGTGAGTTACTCACCACTAAAGACGAAATGGCTTATAGCTTCTTAAAAACTGCCTTATCTTCAAATAAATCTTTAGTGAGTGTTTCAAACATTGATGGAACAAAACACATATCATCAACAGCGAAAATGCAATATACAGGTTGGATTTTACTTATTACAGCCCCGGCTTCAGAATTTACAGCACATGATATAAACTCTCTTATTCGAACGTTTATAATTATTGTTTCATCAATGCTTCTTCTAGCAATTGCGATAGGCTTCTTTTTTGCATTGAGGATTGTTCGTTCAATAGATAGGGTTAGTTCTTCGTTAAAAAATATTTCGCAAGGGGAAGGAGACCTAACTATAAATCTCCCTCCTACAGGTGAATATGAAACAACCATGCTTTCTTACTATTTTAATGAAACAATATTAAAACTTCGAAACTCTATACACAAGATAGGTCTTGATTCAAATGAGATGGGAATGGTTGGAGCTGATTTAGAAAGTAATATGCTTTCTGTTAGTGAGTTTACGTCAAAGATAACAAAGAGTATTGAAGAACTAAAGAATGATTTTTTAGTGCAAGAAAAAAGTATTGCTGAAACAAATGCTGCGATAATTCAAATCATAGAAAATGTGCGACTTTCAAGTGAAAGTGTAGAAAAACAAGTTGTTGCTGTGGAAGATGCTTTTTCTTCTTTTGAGAAAATGAAAAGTAGTATTGAAGTTGTAGATGGAAATGTCAAAGAAACTCAAGATGCAATAGAAAACCTATCAGTTGCCACAAATGATGGAAAGCAAACGCTAATAAAAGCAAATGATATTTCACAAGGCATAAAAGATGCTTCTGGAGATTTACTTGAAGCAAGCACTATAGTACAAAATATTGCAAGCCAAACTAATCTTTTGGCTATGAATGCAGCAATTGAGGCAGCTCACGCAGGGGAAGCAGGAAAAGGTTTTGCTGTGGTTGCACTAGAAATTAGGCATTTAGCGGAAGAATCTAATTTGCAAGGAAAAAAGATTGCTACAACTCTTAAAAATCTTATAGATGAGATTGAAGTGTTGGCTAATGCTGCTTCTAGCACTGTTGAAAAGTTTAATTTTATCTCTACATACTCAAACAAAGTGAATGGCTTAGTTGACGGTGTAGCCAAAGCCATGAGTGAACAAGAAAAAAATGGCAATTTAATTTGGAACTTAATTAAGGATATTAATGAAATAACAAGCACTGTCAAAACTAATTCTAATGAAATGCTTGCAGGTGGAGAAAAAATCATAAACGAAACTACTCGTTTGCAAGAACTTACGCTAGAGCTTAAAAAAAGCATGCAAGAAGTGGATTCTCAAGTGGAATTGATTAACGATGCAACACAAGATTCTCTTAGCATTGCAACACAAAATAAAGAAAGTATTGACAGGCTCGTCCTTGAAGTTGGCAATTTTAAGACAGAATAGGGCTTTGATAAGGCATCTTTTAAAAGATGCCTTTATTGATTTTCGTATTTTTCTATATTATCTGATAGATGTTCCAATATAATGCCAGCATCCTTAAACATCTGAACTGAATCTTTGCTATCATGATATCTTTTTTCTGCAACCACCCTTACAATTCCGCAACTAATTATCAACATAGCACAAGTGCGACATGGTGTCATCTTACAATAAAGCGTGGCACCATCTATGGATATTCCACGCCTTGCTGCTTGGCAAATTGCATTTTGTTCAGCATGAACTGTACGCATGCAATGCTTTGTTTGCGAACCATCTTCATGTTGTAGTGTTTTAAAAAGATGTCCCACATCATCACAGTGAGGTAAACCTCTTGGAGAGCCAACATAGCCTGTTACCAAAACTTGGTGATCTTTTGCTATAACACAACCAGAACGTCCTCTATCACATGTGGCCCGTTTTGCAATTGCATTACACACTTCCATAAAATACTCATCCCAACTTGGACGAGCGTATTTAGATTTTTCCATTTCTTTTGTCCTATGGGTTAATTACAATAATTTCATCTTCTTTGTTTGTTTCTATTGTTTCTAAGTAAGTATTGTTAACAAAAAACTTTGAATATTCAACCAATGCAAAAGGTGAATAAAAGCCAAATGCCATCATAGACATGATAACTTGGCTTAAAAGAAAGCCAGCCCCCCTATCAGTTGGTTTTATAAATCTAAGATTGCCTGTAATTTTTCCGTCAGTCTTTTCCACAATTCGAGAAACAAAATAGTTATAGATATTCATCATGTAAGCACCAATATAAAAGCCAAAAGTAATCACAAGCAGTAAGGTTTGTCCTAGGTAAAAAAGGATTGCACTAGAAGCATTTATGTTTAATGTGTATGTGGCATTTTTAACTTCAGAATCCATTTTTAAGTTGATTGCCCAATCAATTGTAAAAACTTGTATTGCACAAATAACAGCGATAAAAGAAAAAAACAAAACAATCAGTATAGGAAAAATTATGAAGGGAAGAAACATCAGTGCAACTAAATCACCGTACTTATACATAACAACTATTGAAAGCACCAATGCAAAGGTAACTATAGACAGTGTAACAATCGAAATCACAATAAAAGAAAACAACTTAGAAGCAAGAGAGGTAAACTTAAAACACTTTTTCCCTTCGTATTCAATGTTTTTTACAATTTTATCTATAATTGCTTTATATCCCCATGGGATGTATATTCCAATAGTAATAATACTAAGCAATATGTTTGCAAAAATTACAAAGAAAAGGGAATTATAAGCTAAATCACTCTTAAATTTCTTGCCATCTAAAGATAAAGTGTTTATAAATATTAGAATAGCTTTAGAATATGCTGCAATTGTCAAAAAAAACATTGCAAAAGTTTTAATGGTAAAAAGTGAGACTGAAACAACTCCATACATTGAGCTACCAACAAGTAAATAGTTAAATGGTATGTTCATGAAAGTTGCAAGAAGATTAATGACCATAGCTCCTATATAAAGGGAAGCCCATCCATTAGTGTTAAAATTAGTATTAAATCTTTCTATTTTGTAGCCATTTCTAAATTCCATAAAATATTCCTAAGTTTGAATCAATGTACATCAGTGTAAAACAATATAATTTTTTAATCAATGTTGCAAGATAGCTTGTTTTAGGCTATATCTTTGATGATAATTTTAAAATTTTATTGAGTTTTCGAGTTTTTCTGTTGCAAAAGTATTTTTTATTGGTCATTGACAGAAGTTATTGTGTATGCTATATATGACACTCGTCATTGTTGCGGATGTTGTATAACGGCTATTACCCAAGCTTCCCAAGCTTGTGACAGGGGTTCGACTCCCCCCATCCGCTTGTTTTTCACTACTTCTTTTAGTATTTCCCTTAATATTTTTCTTTTCATTTAAAATGTATTGTTTTTTCGTTCTTTTCCTACTTGCAAAGTTATATTATTTTACCTTATTATAGAAACATCATAGTTTTATTGTTATATATGTAAGGGGTGTTATATGGCAGATAAAAAAGATGTTGCTAATCTTTTCTTAAACCTTGCTGAAGGTTTGGAAGGAGGCTCTTTTTCAGTTAAGTTTCCTATTGGTTTAACTATTCCGGGCAGTGAGCATGGGAATGAAGAGCTAGTTATGGCAGCTCGTATTGCAAAAGCCAATAATCCAGATTTGGATGTTATTTTGATTGGTGGTGAAGAAGTTGAAGGTTTTAAGTGTTTTCCTTGCGAAACACTAGAAGAAGCTCATAAGAAAATGGAAACTCTTTTCAAAGATGAAGTGATTAAGGCTTGTGTTACAATGCACTATAATTTTCCTTTAGGGGTTAGCACTGTAGGAAAAGTAATCACTCCTGCTAGAGGTCGTGAAATGATTATTGCGACAACTACGGGAACAACGGACGCAAATAAATATAAAGCTATGCTTTTGAATGTAATTGCAGGTATTGCAACAGCAAAGGCAAATGGAATAAAAGAGCCAACTGTAGGACTTCTAAACATTGATGGTATTCCTGTGATTGAAAAGGCTTTGAATAAGTTGTTGGATAAAGGCTATAAATTTAAGTTTGCAACATCAAACAGAGCTGACGGTGGGGCTAGAATGCGTGGTAATGATTTATTGCAAGGAACAGCCGACGTTATGGTTTGCGACACATTGACAGGAAACCTTTTGATTAAAATGTTTTCTTCGTTTATGACAGGTGGTAATTATGAAGCTACAGGTTTTGGCTATGGGCCATGTGTAGGACAAGGCTATGATGATGTTGTAGGAATTGTCTCACGTGCGTCTGGGGCTCCAATCATAGCAAATGCACTTAAATTCATCGCAGATTCTGCACGAGGAGATGTGCATAAACTCTATGCTACAGAGCTTAAAGCTTGCCAGAAAGCAGGGCTTGAAGATTTACTTTTGAATATGCCTGGTGCTAAACCACAAGAACCAAGTGTCAAAGAAGAAGTTAAAGTGCCTCCTAAAAAGACTGTTGAAGCGGGTATTCCAGGTATTGATGTTATGGACATTGAAGATGCTTGTAAGGCTTTGTGGAAGGCTGGAATATATGCAGAGACAGGTATGGGGTGCACAGGTCCTGTTATCATGGTCTCTAACTTAGATTTGAATGCTAGTAAAGAAATATTAAAAAAAGCAGATTATATTAACTAAATTTAGTTCATCATCATAAAGTGAAGCCTTACAGGGCTTCACTTTATAGTTGTCATCGTTGGGCTGTAGCCTTATCTATTCTTCCTTCTCTTATTCCGGCTTCTTTTCCTTCTCCAATAGCATCCATTATGGTTGCAGAAACAAATTTGTATTCTTTTAATGCCACATTGTCATTTCTTACTTTAGTTACCATATCATCTATCCTCCTTGTTAAATCATTTGTGATAGTTCTATCTTTCATATACTTTAACAACTCGGGAACCTCTAAAAATATCCCTACGGGCTTATCCCTATCGGGCTTTTCAAGTCAATTTTTAGAGGTTTACCTTAAAATTCTATTGCGACGTATTTTTGTAAGTTATTGTATTACAATAACTTATAAAAATACTCGACGGGTATCTCTGAAAACCAACAAAGGTTTTTAGAGATACCCATCAGCTCTCACAATAAACTCAGCTCGCCCATTCCATGCATTGTTTCCATTGAGATCATCATTTACAGAACTAATAATAGTAACATTGAGGCTAGGCTTATGTATTATCTTGCAAGGTTTATCATCCCTATCAGTTTTTTCGTTAACTCCGTAGTCAACAATATCCCAATAATATGCAAAACCTTTTTTGTATATAATCTTATTTCTTTTTACAAGATTAACCTCTATGAGATTGAAAAAATCACTTTTAAGTTTTATAATCCCTTTTTCTTTATCAACACTTATAATCTCATCAAGCTTCATAGTGGTGATATCGCTCAACTTCAAAGAATAGTTTGTATAATAATATTTATCGCCTGCTGCCACTGCATCACTTTTTTTAGCAAAATAGATTTCAGGCTTTCCATCACCATCATCAAAAACATACCTAAACTTTGAGCCATGCAAAACAGTTCCTGCTCTATCAGAAATTAAAAAACCTGCATTAATTTCAATTGCATCTTTTAATATTTCAGGATTGGAAAACCTAAACACATAGCTTAATTTTTTTGCATCAGCTAACGTGATAGCTTGACCCACTGGGTATTCCAAGAATAAGGATGTGCTTTTTGGCACTTTTATTGAAAGTGAATCTGAGTTAGCTAGCCTACTTTTTTTATTATCAACTGTGTAAGCTACCACCTTATATTGATATGTTTTTCCATCTTCCAATCTTCCATCAGTGTCAGCTACTTCGTGCTTTTCTTCTTTAGGGCTTTTATATACAACATGTTTTATAAGCTCAAAATCTCCACCTTCTTCATCACATTTTCTGTAAAGCTCAAAACCTTTTAGTTTGATTGATGAGACACCTCTTTTTGCATCAAAAGAAATATCAGAGGTGTAATGAGATGAGTTTTTAGTGCCTTCATCTTCTCCAACAGAATAAATATAAGAAGGAGTTGGCAATCTTCTAAATTTCAAAGACATGTTTTTTATGGAGATTTCGTTATCTTCTGTTGTTGCTACACTTGATGGGCAAATGCGAAGATGGTATTCAAGTCTATTGCCTGCAACATCATAAACCACTATAACTACATCTTTTTCGTTGATTAAAGACGCATCGCTATTCCAAGACCAAATAGACTGCCATTTATCACCTGATTTGACAGAATCTTGCGTCATACTGGCAGTAAGAACGTCAGAACTTTTATCTTCACTAGTGGAAGGAACAAAACCTATTGCAAGCATTGGCAAAGGGTTTCTAAAACGAAGTTTTTCTACAGGGGAAGCTGTAATTACGCTTAAACTTATTTCTTTCATTATATCGCTTGTTATCACACTGCCAGCCATCACGTTTTCTGTTCCAAAGCTTAAACTACTAGCTATGGGAGCTATAGCTTTTTTAGTGATTATTTGCATTGGACGCTGTACTATAGGAACTACCTTTGAGCCATCTCCAATATAATAGGAAATAATATTTGATGCTGCATATTTTTTTGTAGAATATTCATCATTCCTTCCTTCCAC
>CAJPOH010000022.1 GCA_905372205.1 uncultured Treponema sp. | reverse complement strand
TGCTGAAGCCCTGCCTGCTTTTTCATAATTTTTCAACTAAATTAAAAAAACTATTGCCTATTTTTAATATTATTCATATCTTTTTAACACTCCAATGAAAAACAACCAAAATATTCAAGACTTCTAAGCTGTGCTTAGAAATTAAAGATAAAAGAGAGAGGATTATGGCAAAGCATAATAAACATGACCACAAAAAAGAAGTGAACATCGAAACAGCTTCTGGAGATAAGGTTGATATTAGTGTGGAAGCTAAAGAAGCTTCAAAAGAAAAGATAGAAATGGAAAAAAAAGAAGCTGAGTCTTCATCAGCGAAGCAAGAGCAAAAGATGAAGAAAGAGGCAAAAGTTGAAGAGTCTGAAACTGGTAGTGCAGAAAATGTTGACATAAAAACGAAACTAGAAAACGAAAAGAAGGAACTGGAAGCTGAGGTTGCAAAGTGGAAAAACGAATATCTTAGGAAAATGGCAGATTTTGAGAATTACCGCAAAAGAATGATTAAAGAAAAGAAAGATGCTATTGACTATGCAAACGAAACTTTGCTAGTGGACTTGATTACTGTGTTAGATGATTTTGATAGAGCAATAGAGGCTGTAGAAAAATATTCAAATGATTCCACAAAAGCTTTTATGGAAGGTTTTAATATGATTAGAAAACAACTTTATTCAACATTGCAAAGTAAGTATTCACTACTTTATTATCCAAGTGTTGGAGAAAAGTTTGATCCAAACATTCATGATGCAAAAGCAAGTCGTGAAGATGAGGGGGCAAAAGATGAAACTGTTGAGAAAGAGCTTATCAAAGGTTATAAGTTACATGATAGAGTGATTAGGGTGGCACAGGTTGAAACTGTAAAGCCTAAAAAAACTGAAACAAAATAGCTTTTTAGCTAAACTTTTTAAGGAGATAAAATAATATGGGAAAGATTATAGGAATTGATTTAGGAACCACAAATTCTTGCGTTTCTGTTATGGAAGGAGGAGAACCAGTAGTTATTGCAAACTCTGAAGGAGGAAGGACTACACCATCTATAGTTGGTTTTACTTCTAAAGATGAGCGTGTTGTAGGTCAGCCTGCAAAAAACCAAATGGTTACAAATCCTGAAAAAACAGTGTATTCAATCAAGCGTTTTATAGGTCATAGGTTTGATGAATTAAACAGTGAATCAACACACATGCCTTATAAGTTAGTATCTCAAAATGGAGATGTTAGGGTTGATGTTGGTGGCAAGTTATATTCTCCACAAGAGATTTCTGCATTTATCTTGCAAAAGATGAAAAAGACAGCAGAAGACTATCTTGGAGAACCTGTTACAGAGGCTGTTATCACTGTTCCTGCTTATTTTAATGACGCACAACGCCAAGCCACAAAAGATGCAGGAAAGATTGCTGGCTTGGAAGTAAAAAGAATTATTAACGAACCTACAGCCGCGTCCCTCGCATTTGGTTTTAACAAAGATTCAAAGAAAGAAAAACTAATAGCTGTTTATGACTTAGGTGGTGGAACGTTTGATATTTCTATTCTTGAACTAGGTGATGGTGTTTTTGAAGTTAAATCTACAAATGGAGATACTCACTTAGGTGGAGATGATTTTGATGCTAGAATTGTGAAATGGCTAGCGGAAGAATTTAAAAATGATACAGGTATTGATTTAATGCAAGATAGAATGGCGTTACAACGTTTAAGAGAAGCTGCAGAAAAAGCAAAGATTGAGCTTTCTAACGTTGCTAGCACAGATATAAACTTGCCTTTCATCACAGCAGATAGCACAGGTCCTAAACACTTGCAAAAAACACTTACTCGTGCAAAGTTTGAACAAATGACGGAAGATTTGTTTGAAAGAACAAAAGAACCTTGTCTAAAAGCATTAAAAGATGCAGGAATTACATCTGATAAAATCGATGATGTTTTACTAGTTGGTGGGTCAACACGTATGCCACGCGTTCTTCAAATCATCAAAGAAATATTTGGAAAAGAAGGGTCTAAGAGTGTAAACCCAGATGAAGCTGTTGCAATGGGAGCTGCAATTCAGGGTGGTATCTTAGGAGGAGATGTGAAAGACGTATTATTGCTTGATGTTACTCCTCTTTCACTTGGTATTGAAACATTAGGTGGAGTTTTCACAAAATTGATCAATAGAAACACCACAATTCCTACAAAGAAGAGTCAAATCTTTTCCACAGCAGCTGACGGGCAAACGGCAGTTTCTATCCATGTTTTGCAAGGTGAGCGGGGTATGGTTAGTCAAAATAGAACTCTTGGCAACTTTGATCTTGTAGGTATTCCACCTGCTCCACGTGGTGTTCCACAAATTGAAGTTACTTTTGATATTGATGCTAACGGCATTGTGCATGTTTCTGCAAAGGATTTAGGCACAGGAAAAGAGCAACACATAAGAATAGAGAGTTCATCAGGTTTAAGCGATGCTGAAATTGATAGAATGGTTAAAGAAGCAGAAGCTAATGCAGAAGCCGATAAAAAAGAACAAGAAAAAGTAGAAGTTAAAAACGAAGCAGATAGCTTAGTTTATCAAACTGAAAAAACATTAAAAGAACTTGGTGAGAAAATACCTCCAGCAGAGAAAGCTAGTATTGAAGATGCTGTAGCAGCTGTGAAAAGAGCTTTGGAAAGTGGAGATACAGACGAAATTAAAGCTAAAACAGAAGCCTTAAAGCAAGTTAGTATGAAAATGGGCGAAGAGCTTTATAAACAAAATCAGGCTACAGGTGGAGCTACAGGACAAGCTGGAGCTACACAAACAGAAAATACAAAAGGAAGTTCTGATGGTGTAGACTACGAAGTAGTCAACGAAGATAAATAAGAGAAAAAACTTTAATAAAAGATGAGATGCTAGTTAAAAGCTTCTCATCTTTTTTCATTTCTGGAGATGAACGTGGCATCAAAACGTGATTATTACGAAGTACTCGAAGTTAGTAAGACGGCAACTAGCGACGAAATCAAAAAAGCTTATAGAAAGCTTGCAATTAAATATCATCCTGATAAAAATCCCGGCAACAAAGAAGCAGAAGAAAAGTTTAAAGAGGCAACGGAAGCTTATGAAGTGCTGATTGATGAGAAAAAAAGGAAAACTTACGATCAATTCGGTCATGCAGGTGTGGACGGAATGGGTGGAGCAGGTTTTGATCCTAGTGCATTCTCAGGTTTTGAAGACTTATTTGGTGGTGGTTTTTCTAGCATTTTTGAAGGTCTATTTGGTGGTGGTTCTTCAGGCTTTGGCTTTGGTGGATTTGGAGAAAGACGAGGTTCAGGAGCTTCAAGTGCTACACGTGGTAGCAACCTACAATATAATTTGAGCATTCCTTTCATTGAAGCTGTTTATGGGAAAAAAGTTGATATTTCTTACTCTCACGATGTCGCGTGTCATGTCTGTAATGGAAGTGGTGCAGAAGGAAACACAAAACGAACAACTTGCCCAGATTGCAAAGGTATGGGGCAAGTTAGACAATCTGCAGGTTTTATGACGATTGCTAGAACTTGCTCTCGCTGTGGTGGGCATGGAACGATCATAGAAAAACCTTGTAAGAATTGCAGAGGAACAGGTCTTGAAAAGAAAAAACAAACGATAAAGGTGACAATTCCTTCTGGTGTTGAAGATGGAAGGAGAATTGTTATTCCTGGTCAAGGCAATGCTGGTAGCTATGGTGGTTCTAGTGGGGACTTATTTATCTTTGTAATTGTCAAACCTCATGATTTTTTTGAGCGTGATGGTAAAAACTTATATTGTGCTATGCCTGTTTCAATAACTCAGGCAACTTTGGGTGCAGATGTGAGTATTACAACGCTTGATGGTAGATCTCTAAATGTGAAAATTCCTCAGGGAACACAACATGGTGCAATGATTAAGGTTGCAGGTGAAGGAGTGCCAACTACTTCAGGTGGCAAAGGCGACTTATATATACAAGTGAAAATTAAAGTTCCTACAAGGTTATCTTCAAAATCAAAAGAATTGCTTAAACAGGTAGCAGAGATTGAAGGTGAAGAAAAAGCTCCCAAATTCATAAAATTAAAAGATTTATAAAAATTACTATAGAAAATATGAATAAAGTGAAATATAATTATGGATAGGGAGGCTAGATTATGGCTAAATTAACGGATGAAATGAAAGAACTTATGTCAAAACAATTGGCGTATATCGCAACAGTGAGTAGTGATGGAATGCCCAATATAGGTCCTAAGAGGACTATGAGAATAGTTGATGATAGTACTCTTATGTATAACGAGAATACAGGTAAGCAAACAATGCAAAATATAAAAGATAATGCACGCGTTGCGATTGCTTATGTTGATTGGGAAAATTTGGATGGCTATCGCTTTGTTGGAAAAGCTGAAATCTTTACAGAAGGAAAGATTTTTGATGATGCTGTTGAATGGGCGAAAGGTAAAGTACCTAAGGCTGTAGTTGTGATTCATATTGAAGAGATTTATACACTTCATATTGGAGCTCCTGCAGGGACTAAGTTACAATAAATCCTGTCTCTATTAAGAGCAAAAGCAAGCCCCTCTAAAGTATCTTTCAAGATGTTTTAGAGGGGCTTGCTTTTGCATATAGATAGTTTTATTTAGGGTGTTCAATCAGCGGATTCCTCAAGTTTGCTAAAAATATATCATGTTAGCTTATTTTTTTGTTTCTTTATAAAAACCTTCTTTCCAGTTGAAATATGAAGTATCTTCTATATATATTTCCTTATTGAAAGCATTGAGTATAAAGCGATATTCTTTTGCATTTATTGCAGTGTGAGAAAAGTCTAGTAAAAAGTGTTCAAAACCATTCTTTCTAAGATGTCCTACTCTATGTGTTATAGAAAATGGCTTTTCAGGCAAGACAAAAGACTGAGAAGGAGTTGAAAAAGCTTTGAATATCATTTTTTCTTTATCCTTGATATAAAAGAAATTGTATGAGCTAGGCAAGGGTGAGCTAATTCTAAAAAGAGCTGGGTAGGCAAAAATGGTTAATAAAACATTTTGACGTGCTCCTTTGTTTTTATAGCAGTTCTCTATATTATCGTATGAGTTTTCTATGGGAGAAATAATCTTTGTTATTTCCATTTCTTCCAAAAATTTTATTGCATAGCGGTTAAACGTGTAAAGATAGGGACCTGCAATTAAATTCAAACGAGTACATTTAAGTTTTTCTCTTATCTCTTTTAATATTTTAAGTTGAGCTAAATTATTCAAAACGAAAGAAAAATATCCACTTTCTATTAAGAATACTAGGGTATTTTCAGTCTCTTTTAATGTTCCTTCAGCCAAAAAAGGATCTAGTGAAATTATCGTATCTTTTTTAGAAAAAGGGTTGATTCCTTTTTGCATTTCATAGTTTTCTATAGATTTTTTTGTTTCCTCATTCAAATTAACTATCAATTTTGTAGGACGCAAAACACTTGAAATTAAAACATTGATATTATTAAAAGATGAAATTTGTACATATAAGCCCTTTGGAAAAAAATCCTTTGCTTCCTTTTTTTCTCTCAGATGTTTTGTTTTTCCTCTTGAATATATTTCAGAGGCTAAAACTAAAGCTGGCAATTTTTCATCACGCGGAGTAAGACGATAGTCATCTAAATTATTTGGCAAAACATGAGGATAGCGTTTTGTGTTTTTTTCTTGAATTAAATATACAAAGTCACCTGCTTTAGCAACACCTGCAATTTTAACAAACTGTTTTTCTTTTTTGTTTTTCACATCTATAATTTTAAAACTTTCTCTTTTCTTATCATTCTTTTCATGTATTCTAATACTATCTCCAACGCCTAGTTGACGTTTAGAAGAAAAACATATATAAGAACAAGGAGTTTCATCCCCTGCTTCTTCTAAAACTTCGACTATCTTACCTAGAAAAACCCCTGTTCCGCCTGCTTGATTAGGCTGTAACACTTTTTCAAGACTAGGAGAGAAGATGTGGTAATGAGTTTTTTCGCGAGAATAGTCATGCAATAACATTTTTTTCCCTTCAATAATAACTTCTTCTATATTTTCGCTTTCTGCATGGTCAATCACATATCTATAGGCCTTAACGACTTGCCCTACATATTCAGCACTCTTCATTCTACCTTCAATCTTAAAAGATGAAACGCCTGCTTTTATAAGATCAGGAACAACATCAATCAATTGTAAGTCATAAGGAGAAAAGAAGTATCCAGCTTTTTTCTCTCCTTGACAATCTGCTTCATAATATCTCCTACAGGCTTGAGTACACATTCCACGATTTGCTGATTTTCCACCAAGATATGAGGAGAACATGCAAAGCCCAGATTCTGAAACACATAAAGCTCCGTGAACAAACACTTCAAGCTCGCAATTAGTATTACAATGTATTTCTTTAATTTCTTCTAGTGATAGCTCCCTAGCCAAGACCACCCTAGAAACACCTGACTTGCTTACAATATTCGCACCTTTGCTAGACGCAATATTCATTTGTGTTGAGCTGTGTATTTTAAGATTTTGAAAATACATATTTAGCATTTTTAGAACACCTAAGTCTTGCACTATGAGGGCATCAGGCGAGATTTTTGAAAGAAATGAGAGAAAGCGATACAACCTTTCGCACTCATCTTCTTGGACTACAGTGTTTACTGTTATATACACTTTTTTGCCTTTTTTGTGCAAAGCTTCAACAGTTGCCTGAGCCTGATTCCACGCAAAATTCGCACCTCTAAGCCTTGCATTAAAGCTTTTCAGACCTAAATATACAGCATCAGCACCTTCAGAAATAGCAGCATCCAATGCTTCAACACTACCAGCTGGTGCTAAAAGTTCTACACTCACTTAATTTTACCTTACCTATAAAAGAGATAGCTTAATTGTTATGTTGCCTACTCCTAATAATAACCTACATTATCACAACTACAGAAGAGCTGTTTGCACGAAAAACAAAAATCATTCTTTGCAAACAGCTTTTATAATTTATCACATTTAGAATGTATGTTCCATTTCTGGACCACCATTTGCGGTGAATTCATATTCATGTTCACCTATGTTAGAAGTGTAAGAAACCCTATATTTGCACCCCTTTTTAAGTCCATAAAAGCGAGTTTTGCAAGTTTTATCAGTGTACGTTGTGCTTAATGGGATAAGAGAAGAAGCATTTTGTACTTCATAAAGATGAATAGGATATTCATCAAATGGAATTGTAACTATTAGTGGCTTACTAAGATAAAAGCTATCTACCTCTGGAATTTGTGTATTAGGTCTTTTTGCAATTACTTTTGCAGCTTCTAGCACATTAACACGACCAAAGCCATAATAAAGTGAGTGTCCATTTGTGTATGTGCCAAAAGGAGCATTACCAAAGTCAATTTTATCTGCTGTGTCTTCCAATAGTTTTTTGAATTGTTGTGAATTTAATTTTTGCCCTTCATCAAAAGAAAGGAGATATCCCAACATACCTGTAACAAAAGGCGTTGCCATGCTAGTGC
Source organism: uncultured Treponema sp. (assembly GCA_905372205.1). Lineage (GTDB taxonomy): Bacteria > Spirochaetota > Spirochaetia > Treponematales > Treponemataceae > Treponema_B. Next base: position 1,264 of record CAJPOH010000022.1, on the reverse strand, counting down.
CACTCATAAACTGTGTTCCACTCTTATCTGTGTTAGGCTCAACGTCAATTCTACCTTTCCAGTTTCCATTATACGTTGAAATTATACAAAATCCGGGAGCCGAAACACTAATACACTCGGCACCTTCGCTAAATAAAGCCCTCTTGTCGTTATAGTCGGTTGCACCAACAGGAAGACATCCATAGATTGAGCGAGGATAAGCTGCCATAAGACGCCCGTCATTGCCCATAGCCACAACAGGCAAAATATCTTGTGATAATGCAAGGTTCATCATTTCCACAGCGTAAGAAGTAGTTGCAGTGCCTCCCAAACTCATATTAACAGGCACTATTTTTTGTGTGATCTTAAAATTATTTGGCACTGATGAAGGAATCTTATTCTTTTCTTCTTGAGTTCTTGCATTCGGCTCTTTTTTCAAAATTGAAACAATTTCTGCTAAGTCTGCAAGAGAGCCATATATAGCTTTGGAACTACCACCTCTCAAACCTAAGCCCTTATAAGAAATGAGAAAAGTATTCTTATAAGCAACACCTGCTATGCCTTCATTGTTTCCTTCAACAGCACACATAGTGCCAGAACAATGAGTGCCATGCCCCACAGCGTCTTCGTTTGAACCTATAGGCACAACTCTCAGAGAATTAAGTTCCTTAAAGTCTCCAGCAATAGCACTTATATGGTCTTCATACATAGACTTAGCATATAAACAAATTGAATCGCTTCCCCTAGTGAAATCAGGATGCTTCATGTTAAGACCTGTGTCTATTATAGCAATTACAACTTGATTATTCCCATAACCCACTTCTGTGTAAGCACCTTTTTGCTCAATCTTATTTTTATCATAAAAATTGCGTGCTTGTGTTATGCGAAGAGCATACTCATAACCTCTAGCCTCTGGATCTTCTTTTAAATTACCAGCATCAAGTCCAAAGGCGTGGATAATAGATGCGTCAGATGATACAACCTTAGGGGTATCTATTTTTTCGTTAGGGCAAGCATAGCACACACCATGCAAACCTTCCAACATTTTTATAAATTTTTTTTCTTCTGTATTAACACTTCTTCTTACTGTGTAATATTGCCCATCAAGCAAAAGATTTGTTGTAGGGGAAGTTCCGTCATAAAAAGCACCTACAGATGCAAATTTAGATGAATCAAAGCATTTTTTGGTCTTCACAATATAAGTTTCATTTGAAAAGGATTGCTCATTTTCTGTATACCTAGCGTTATAAGAAGAATCGCACGAAGCAAACATAAAGATAATAGC
>CAJPOH010000021.1 GCA_905372205.1 uncultured Treponema sp. | reverse complement strand
ACCAATAAATAGGGCAGTGCTAGTTTTTTCTATTTTTTGTGAAATTAGATCAAATGAATTAAATATATCAGCATTAATTATTTCAACTTTAGGATTACCTATTTCATTAACTAGTTCTTTAACATAGTCTTTGTTGATTTCTATGCCTAATATTTTGGATTGAGAGAAATGAGAAAGAGAATGTTTTATTATTCTGCCTTTTCCACATGTAGGTTCGACAATTATATCAGGAGAAAACTTATAACTGTCTAAGATTTCAAACATTTTTACTATGAGTTCACTAGGAGTTTGAAAGTCTCCAAATTCTATTTTGTTCATAATAATTTATCTATGCCTTTAATAGTTCCAGCATTTTCAATAGTGCGACTGTATTGTAGTCTCCATTGTAATGCGTTAGAAATAGTTAAATAACCGATTTGTGGTTTATTTTCTAAGACTTCATTAGCCAGCTCATTACTAGATATTTCATCAACGGGAAGATTTCTTTCTGAGAATAAAGCAACTAAATCATCTTTATTCCCATTATTTTCTAAAATCTTGTGTATTGAAGTTGTAAGTTGATAATCAGCAGTTTTGTCTTTTTCAAGAAATATAGCATGCAAAATATTAAGCTTTGATGTTCTACTAATATGCTTATCTTCTTTGTCATATACAAAAATCAATAAATTATAACCTAATCCATATATTTTTTGTCGTGCCGAACGAAATGGGCATGAGGATTGTGGTTGAATAATACTGGTTACTTTAATATCAACTTCAAGTTCAGGAAAATCTATACCATTTGCAGAACTCCCTTTTTCAAAACAATATTTTTGACTTAAATAATCTTTGAATTTGTGTTCAATATATGTTCCAATGGCTTTTCCGTCTGTAATAGCATAAAGAGTTTTATTCTCATAAGTATTTTCCAAAAGAGAGAATTTTGCTACTTCAGTTTTCAAAATATCTAATGTCAAGTTTTTCATATTACCCTTCCCCTACATCCCATCGGGATGCTCGCCATCCTTGGCATTCGCCATCAATAACTTCAATCTGTTGATCTGGTTCACTTCGCTGGCCCCTGGGTCAAAGTCTATCGGAGATATGTTCACATTCTTATATCGTCTCCTCAGCTCTTTAATCATTCCTTTGCCTGTAACATGGTTCGGTAGGCATGCAAAAGGTTGCACGCAAGCTATGTTCGGCACGCCCATCTTAATCAGCTCAATCATTTCAGCTGTCAAAAACCAGCCTTCGCCTGTTATGTTGCCAAGTTGCAAGATGTCGTCAACGCTTTTTGCAAGCTCGTAGATTGAAGCCGTCGGCGTAAAGCGTCGGCTCTTTTTGAGCATTTTCTTTGCGTAGTTTCGGTAGCTTTCAATAAATGCAATGCCTGCCCTGAATGTGAGGCTTTTGAAAAACTTGTGCTCGAGCTTTGTGTTTTTGTAGATGCCCGCATAGAGTGTGTATAGAAAGAAGTCGACTAGGTCGGGGACGACGCACTCGGCTCCCTCTTTTTCGATTGTGGAGAAGATGTCGTTGTTTGCCAACGGGTGAAACTTGACAAGGATTTCGCCGACGACACCGACTCTGGGTTTTTTGATGTCTTTTAGCGGGAGTGCGTCAAAGGCGGAGATTATCTCTTTGATGATGCGGTGGTATGCTTTTCGGTTCATGCCTCCTATTTCTTCTTTTATTCTGCCTGCATAAAAGTTGTATAGGCGGTTGGCGGAGCCTTCTTCTGCCTCGTAGGGACGTGTTCGGTATAGAACTCGCATTAAAAGGTCGCCTAGGCAAAGCGTTTTTAATGCCTTGTCTATGAGGCGGAGGGAAAGCTTAAAGCCCGGATGTTTTTCTATGCCCACGTGGCTTAGTGCAATGACGGGAATGTGGGAAAGGTGAGCGTCGGATAGGGCTTTTCGGATGAAGCCTATGTAGTTTGTGGCTCGGCAACCACCACCTGTTTGGGTGATGACTAGAGCTGTTTCGTTTAGGTTGTATCTTCCCGACTGCAAGGCTTCAATCATCTGCCCCGCAACTATGATTGCAGGGTAGCATGCGTCGTTATTGACGTATTTTAAGCCCACGTCGATTGCTGAAGGAGTGGCGTTGTCTAAGATTTCCAAGTTGTAGCCTGAGCATTCAAAGGCTTTTTCGAGTAGGTCAAAGTGAATGGGCGACATTTGAGGAGCGAGGATTGTGTAACGCTTTGCCATTTCTTTGGTGAATATGATTCTTTTGGTAAGATTGGGAACGATTGAGCTCAAGTTTATGGATGAGTCTTTTTTTCGCTCTTCCACGCAGGAAAGGAGGCTTCTAATTCTAATTCGTATGGCTCCAAGATTTGCCCCTTCATCAATTTTGATGAGTGTGTACATCTTGTTTTTTCTCTCTAGGATTTCTTCGACCTGCTCTTGGGTTACGGCGTCAAGACCGCAACCGAAAGAGGTGAGTTGCACAAGCTCAAGGTCGCCTCGTGTTGTGGCAAAGGAGGCGGCTCGGTAAAGCCTGTTGTGGTAGCTCCACTGGTCAACCACTCGTAAAGGGCGTTCCACTTTTCCTAAATGGGCTACAGAGTCTTCAGTTAGAACGGCAACACCTAAGTCTTCTATCATTTCAGGAATGCCGTGGTTTAGTTCGGGGTCTAAGTGATAGGGGCGGCCTGCAAGGATAATTCCGAGTAGCTTCTTTTCTTCTATTTCTTTTAGGACTTCTTCGCCTTTTCTTTCAGTTTCTTTCTTAAAGTTTTCAGCCTCTTTCCATGCTTCGCTGACGGCTTTTTTAACTTCGCTAAAAGACAAGCTGTATTTCTTTGAGAGCTCCTTAAAGAGAGCTTTGGTGATGAGCTTTTTGTTGTAGTATGGCACAAAGAAGTTGAAGAAGGTGACCGAAGCGTCTTGTCTTAAAGCTTCGATGTTGTTTCTAAGGGTTTCAGAATAGCTTGTTACTATGGGGCAGTTGTAGTGATTGTTTGCTCCTTCATCTTCTTTTTTCTCAAAAGGCACGCAGGGGTAAAAGATGGTTTTTATGCCGGCTTTTAGTAGGGCTTCGATTGCTCCGTGCGATATTTTAGCAGGATAGCAAACGGATTCTGAAGGGATTGATTCTAGCCCCATTTCATAGATTGCATGGCTTGAAGGTGGAGATAAGACTACGGAAAAGCCTAGTTTAGTGAAGAATGTAAACCAGAATGGATAGTTTTCCCACATGTTCAAAATGCGAGGAATGCCAATTTCTCCTCGAGGAGCTGCTTCTTTGATGAGCCTTTTATAGTCGAAAACTCTTTTGGCTTTCCATTTGAATATGTTTGGCACTGTTTCTCTATCTTTTTTGGTAGATGTGGTGTTTTCTATTCCTAAGTCTCGCTCAACGCCTTCTCTTCCTCGCTCGCAACGGTTGCCTGTAACAAAGAGGCGTTTTATGCTGTCAACATAGAATGTGTTCACTGTGAGCATGCAGTTATTTTGACATCTCTTGCAACGTGTTAAGTCCAGCTTTACGTCAAAGTTTTCTAAGTTAGCAAGAGAGGCGAGGGTAGTTTTAGGTTTTTCTTTTTGTTGCCACACATCTTTTGCAATTAAGGCAGCTCCATAAGCTCCCATAAGACCAGAAATGTCGGGGCGTACGGCTTCTTTTCCCGCTACCAGTTCAAAGGCACGGAGAACGGCATCATTATTAAAAGTGCCACCTTGCACAATAATCTTTTTGCCTATGCTTTCAGTGTTTCTGAGTTTTATCACCTTAAAGAGAGCGTTTTTGATGACAGAGTACGAAAGTCCGCTTGAAATGTCTCCAACACTAGAGCCTTCTTTTTGGGCTTGTTTGACTCTACTATTCATAAAGACTGTGCAACGGCTCCCTAAGTCCACAGGTTCTTTTGCAAGAAGGGCAAGAGCCGAAAACTCTTCAATCTTTAAGCCTAGAGAGCGAGCAAAGTTATCTAAAAAGCTGCCACAGCCAGAGGAGCAAGCTTCGTTTAATTGAATGGAGCTTATTACTCCATTTTTGATTTGCATGGCTTTCATGTCCTGCCCGCCAATGTCGAGTAGGAACTCCACACCGGGCAAGAAAAAGGAGGCAGCTTTATAGTGGGCTATTGTTTCAACTTCGCCTATGTCAACGCCCAGTGCCACTTGAAATAGCTTTTCTCCATATCCTGTTGAGGCGGAGTATGCAATGTGTGCATTAGGCGGAACAATCTTGTATAGAGTTTTTAGTATTAAGAGAGCTTGTTTTATTGGGTTTCCCTGATTCACGTCATAAAATGACCATAAGACATTTCCTTCTTCGTCTATCAAAACAGCTTTGGTTGTAGTAGAGCCTGCATCAAGACCTAAAAAAAGCTCACCTTCTGCACTCTCTAAAGGCTTTTTTTTAGCAACGTGTTTTTTGTGCCTTTCTCTAAAAGCCTGTAATTCTTCTTCATTTTTGAATAGTGGAGGTAAGCGTTTTACTTCGGAGAGCTGGAATGAGGATACTTTGTGTAAAGAGCCGATGAAATCTTTTAATTTTATTGGCTTTGAAGAGTTTTCTTTTTCGTTAATTTGTAGAAGTGAGGATTTTTCTTCTTTCAAGCTAAAGTGAGTTTTAGAGTCAAGTACTGTTAGGCTTAAAGCGGCTCCTAATGCTACAAACACTTGAGAGTTTTCAGGCACTATTACTTCATGGGGGGCGAGCTTTAGTGTTTCGATAAATGCGTTTTTTAACTCGCTTAAAAAGTGAAGCGGGCCTCCTAAAAAAGCCACCTTGCCTCTTATAGGTTTTCCACAAGCCAGCCCGGAGATTGTTTGCACTACAACAGCTTGAAAAATGCTTTTTGCAATGTCTTCTCTTCTAGCTCCTTCATTTATTAAAGGTTGGATGTCAGTCTTTGCAAAAACACCACAACGAGCGGCTATCGGGTAGATAGTTGTGGCATTTTTGGCAAGCTCATTAAGCCCTTTTGCGTCAGTTTCAAGGAGGGCAGCCATTTGGTCAATAAAAGCTCCCGTGCCACCTGCACAAGAACTATTCATACGTTGCTCTGTGTTACCATCTTGAAAATAAGTGATCTTTGCGTCTTCTCCGCCTAGCTCAATTACTACGTCTGGGCTGGGAGATAGCCTGTTACAGGCTTTGGTTGCAGCAGTAACTTCTTGAATAAAAGGAATTTTTAATGCTTCAGAAATGCCTAAACCACCGCTTCCTGTTGCAATTATGCTAAGCTCAATATCTTCATCTCCTTTTATTGTATCTAAAGCTTGTTCGACAGATGAAATCATTGTGGAGCGTATATCAGAGCGGTGTCTAGTGTAGCTACTAAAGAGGATGTTATCAACTGAGTCTAAAATAACTATTTTTATTGTTGTAGAACCTATATCGATTCCAATACGAAAAGGAACAGCCATAATAACATTAAATGCCTATTAAAGAGGGAATTGTACTATAATTGATGTAAAATAAAAAGGGTAAAAATCTTTTTATTGTCTTGATATTGTCGTTTATAGTGTCATAAACTTTCATTTCGGTAATAAAAGTGAAGATTTTCTCAAAAGATTTTTGCATTTTTATAATGCGAAATCCCTAATAACTATCTTCCTTAATGTGTAAGTTTTAGTGTATAATACGCAAGATTGTGGATGTCTTAAAGAAAGTTGGTTGTTTTTAAGAGTATCTATTGAATTTCTTTACTATTTGAAAGAAGGGTGTGTATACAGAATATGAAAGTTATACTTAGAGGTGTAGGTCCTGTAGAAGTAACAGAAGAGCAAATTATTACTCTTGGTGAAGGTTTTTTTGGCTTTGAAGAATATCATGAGTTCGCATTAATAGATTCAGAAGTTTCCCCTTTTTTTTGGGTCGCTTCAATAAAAGAAGGAGGACCCGCTTTTATTGCAATAGATCCATTTATTTTTCGTCCAGATTATGAGATAGATTTAAATGATGATGTGTTAGCAAAACTTGAGTTAAAGTCTCCAACTGATGCACTAATTTTTGCACTTGTTACGATGTCAGACTCTGATACTCCACCAACGGCTAATCTTCAAGGTCCCCTTGTAATCAACAAAAGAAATAAAAAGGCAATGCAGGTAGTTGCAGGTGGTTCTTGGAAAACTAAACATGACATCATTGCAGAACTTGATAATATAGAGAAAAAATAATGTTAATTCTATCTCGTAAAATAAACCAAAAAATATTAATAGGCAAAGACATAGAACTCACTATAATAGAAGTGAGGGGAGATCAAGTTAAAGTAGGAATAAAAGCACCTCAAGAAGTGCAAGTGTTTAGGCAAGAGCTATACAAGGAAATTCAAGCAGAAAACAAGGTTGCAACGATGTTTTCGTCGCAACCTGCTTTGCCAAACTTAGATATGTAAAAATACGTATCTAATGTTTTCCTAATAAGTTTATTGGTACACATTCAGTATTTTTCCACACCCAGAAGTGTCTGTTTGCATAGAAAAAGATTAAAAACCTGATCATCACTCTGCATATTATATAAGTAAGCTGTAGGATAGGAACAACTACTTGCCAGCTTTGTATAAAAAAACAAGGTATAAAGAGTAAAGGAAGAATAAAGTCTGGAAACTTTTCTTCCTTGCCTGTAGAAACACCAGAAAGCAAAGGTGAAATAAAGAAAGCATTATAAAATGTAGTAATTAAGGTTGTTAGAAGAATGCCAATATTAAAATAAACACAACAAATTGTTGTAAAACATGAAAGAACAATATGTAATAGAACTTTTAAACTATATTTTCTTGAAGAAAGAATAGCTTTAACGCCTGCAACACCAGCAAAAAAGAAGGATGTCAAGAGGAGTAAGTCAACAATTGAAAGTGAAAAAATCAATTTATTTACAACAATAAGCTTTCTCACAAAAGAAAAAGAAACTAAAAACGAAGGTATAGCTATTGCCATAACTCCTTCACTAGTGCTTATAAGTCCAAAAGACATCACACCTTTTTTAAGCCTTTCCCAAAAAGTGCCAATTTGTCCCAAATACAAAGCTTGAAATGGAAAAACTAAGATGATAGGGTTTTCGGCTCTCAATGCAAAAAGTAAAGTGCCAGTTAGTAAACCTGTAACAAAACTATCTAAGAAATGATCAAAATATTCTCCTAATGGAGAACATGTTTTTGTACGTCTAGCTTGTACTCCATCAAAACAATCTCCAATCAAGTATAAAAAGCATAGAATGGGAATTAAAACATAAAAATTAAAATTGTTTTTGTAATACCCCAAGCATGCAATAAGAAAAGAGATAAGAATGCAAGAATTAGAAAAAATTGTTATGATATTAGCAGGAATCTGATATGGCACAATTTTTAGCATTGGACTTATAAAAAAACGATATAAAAAAGGAGTCATTAAAGAAGCATCATGGGCACTATATTGATATTCCATAGTTTTAGCTCCTTACATAGTTTTTAATTGCTTTTTTTATTTCGCTAGCTAAATTTTCTATAGAAACTCTTATCTGTTCCATAGAGTCTCTATGTCTTAATGTAACAGTTTTTTTCTCTAAGGATTCATAATCTACAGTGATACAAAAAGGAGTTCCAATTTCGTCTTGTCTTCTATAACGTTTTCCTATTGCCCCCGATGCATCATAATCTGTTTTGTATTCTTCCCTAAGTTCATTTTGTATTGACTTAGCTAACTCAGCTAAGCCATCTTTTTTCATAAGTGGAAGAACTGCCACCGTAATGGGAGCTACAAGAGGATGAAAGTGTAAAACTGTTCGCCAGTCATCGTCATTTCCTTTGTCTGCCACTTTTTCTTTAGCGTATGCATCACATATAAACATCAAAACGTTTCTGGTGAGGCCTGCTGAAGTTTCTATTATGTACGGAATGTATTTTTTGTTTCCATCATCTTGATCAATGTATGATAAATCTTTTCCTGAATATTCAGTGTGCCTTGTAAGATCAAAATTAGTTCTATTATGAATACCTTCTAGTTCCTTAAAGCCCATTGGGAATTCATATTCAATGTCATAAGCGTCCTTTGCATAATGGGCTAATTCATCTTTTCCATGTTGATGCCAACGTAAACGAGCTTTGTTCACTCCATATTTTTCGTAGAAAGACATTCGCTCTTTTTTCCAATACTCAAACCATTCATCATCTGTGCAAGGTTTAACAAAAAATTGCATTTCCATTTGTTCAAACTCACAAGTTCTAAAAATGAAGTTCTTTGTTACAATTTCATTACGAAAAGCCTTTCCAATTTGAGCAATACCAAAGGGTAATTTTAGTCTATTTGATTGCACGATGTTTTTGTAGTTTACATAGATTCCCTGAGCAGTTTCTGGGCGAAGATATATGAGATTTGAATTATCATCAGTAGGCCCTATATGAGTTTTAAACATGAGATTGAATTTACGGGTATCTGTAAGTTCTCCCCCACACTCAGGACAGATCTTCTTTTCAATATTTTCTTTTTCTAGGTGGTCAGCTCTAAAACGCATTTTGCATTTTTTACAATCAACTAGTGGATCTGTAAAATTTTCAACATGACCAGATGCTTCCCAAACTCTAGGATGCATTAAAATGCTAGCATCAAGCCCCACTATGTTATCATGAAGTCTCGTCATTTCTTTCCACCAAAGACGAGCTACATTGTTTTTTAATTCAATACCATTAGGACCATAATCCCAAGCTCCATTCTGTCCACCATATATTTCTGAAGATTGAAAAACAAAACCTCGTCGTTTGCAAAGACTAACAATATCATCCATTGTTGTTTTTGATATATCACCCATACCACACCTCAAACTATTGTTCAGTCTATAATAAAATACCAATATTTACAAGAGATTTGAAAGTATTGACTAATTG
>CAJPOH010000020.1 GCA_905372205.1 uncultured Treponema sp. | reverse complement strand
CAATAACGAAGCCCTGCACAACATCGTTTTTGTGCGGCTTATACGGCAGTCCTCCGCTAAATGAATTTGAACCGTTTGCCGTAAAAGAATTGTTTATAACGGGCGAGCAGGCAAAAAACAGTGCGCACAGTGCCGCAGATAAAATCGTTATTATTCAGTTCTTTTACATTAATATTAACTGTATTGAGGTTTGCACATCTACTAAATGCAGCATCCCAAATACATTTTATTCCTTTTCCTATGTTGACTATTTTTAACCACCAACAATGCTCAAATGCAGAAGTCTCTATTAAAACGACACTATCAGGTATATCTATACTTTTTAAATGTTCACACTCGTAAAAAGATGAATCTCCAATTTTTTCTACGTCGGGCGGTATGCTTACAATTTCTAAACTTTCACATTTATAAAACATCCCATCTGGAATTTCTTTTAAATCTTTTGGTAATACTACTTCCTTTAAGTTTCTACACTCACTACAACAATACTTTCCGATAATACTAATAGAATCTGGAAAAACCAAAGAAGTAATAACATGTTTTCCATACCACTCTTCCTCAAATGCACGATCTTCAACTTCGACTACAGGCAAACCTTCTATAATACAAGGAATAACAACTTCCAATATATTGCCAATATATTTAGTAATAATAATTCTTCGAGCTTCGGAATCTAACTTATAAGTAAAATTGTTTGCAGGAGTAGCTTTTGCCATATATGCCGTAATCTTACTTCCCAAATCTTCTGCTACAAGAAAACAAGTAAAACTGATAAAGAGTAAAACACTCAAATGTTTTTTCATAAATGACCTCTTAAACTACATCAAAAAGTATTGTGGTAAATAATAGCGATTCTTTATTTTTTGATGTTGGGTGTACTGTAGACATATTTATTTTGGCTCTTGACTAGCATCTTTTTAATATTTACGTTGTTAATTTAAATAAATCATCATTACGATGATTATATCTTTGCCTCACACTCTTTTAAGAGTATCACAAAAGTTTTAGATGTACAACCATCAAATTTTGCTAATCTTCTTTTAGCAAAAGTCACATCAAATTTTCAATTCCGCTAACATGACATTTCCCTTTTGTTAAACTCGTTTTCGCAATGGTAGATACGATGATGCTCATAACCGTTTAAAATAAGACCATCATAAGCTTTCCACGATTGCATTGCATTGCAAAACACGCATGTATTGCGATGCAATGCTGTACAGCATTCACCCTCGTTGCTGTACAGAATGCGGACGCAATATAGCGGGGTTTGCACACCCAATGCTGTACAGAATGGGGGTAGTACATTAGCTAATGTACGATTATAACATTTCCTAATGTACAATTATAACATTTTCTAATGTACTGTAAGATTTTTATGAAACTTGAAGTAAGGCAAGAGAATTTGATGGAATCATCATTTTCAATCTAATACTTTTATCAATTTAATACAATAGATTTGCCACAAATACTCAGGAATTCTTATGGGGCATGCCCCTCTCCTAGAAGAACACTTTTATTCAAACTAAATTGAGTGATATTTCTGTATGGCTTTGACGTAGATGCAATTCGTCTTATTGACTTTTTGCAATTTTTACATATAATAGCTAAATCAATGACAGTAGTCAACTTTAGGAGCATATATGTGGTTGTTGTATGTTATCCTTCCTGCTGTCGGCATAATTCTTGGATGGACAATTCGATGGCTATATGCCAGGTTTCAATTATCTAGTTGCGAACAAAAAGCGGTAAGGATATTACAGGAGGCGACTAAGTCAGCTGAAGCAAAGAGTAAAGAGTATTTACTAGAAGCGAAAGAGCAGTTAATTCGGGAACAAAAACAGCAGGAAGCAGAAAATAGAGAGAGAAGGAACGATCTTCAACGTTTTGAACGTAGGTTAACTCAAAAAGAGGAATTATTGGAAAAAAGAATTGAAGCAAACGATAAAAATGATAAGTTGCTTCTTGAGAGAAAAGAGCGTTTGGACGAAAAAGAAACTTTTTTGATGGGAGAAGAAGAAAGACACAAGTTAGAGTTAGAAAAAATTGCAGGTCTTACACGAGAAGAAGCAAAAAGCATCTTGGTTGAAGGCTTGGAGGTTGAAGCAAAACATGATGCTTATGCCCTAATCAATAAGATTGAAAATGAAGCACAGGTTGTTGCAGAAAAAAAAGCTAGGGATATCCTGATTACTACTATACAGCGTATGGCAACTGAGATTTCCAATGATGTTAGTGTGGCGACTGTGAGTCTTCCATCTGATGAGATGAAAGGCAGAATTATTGGTCGCGAAGGACGTAATATAAGGGCGTTGGAAACAATGACTGGTGCAGATGTGATAATTGATGACACTCCGGAAGCTGTTGTTGTATCTTGCTTTGACCCTGTACGCAAAGAAATAGCTCGTGTTTCTCTTGAACGTCTTGTGCTTGATGGACGCATTCATCCTGGTCGCATTGAAGAAATTATTCAGAAGGTTAGTAAGGAAGTATCTCAAAAAATCTATGAAGAAGGTGAGAAGGTTCTCTTTGATCTCGGCATACATGGAATGTGTCAGGAAGGTGTGAAAGCCCTGGGACGACTCTATTTTAGAACAAGCTATGGGCAAAATGTTTTACATCATTCCAAAGAAACAGCGATTATTGCAGGCATGATTGCAAGCGAAGTGGGGGCTGATGTAAAAATAGCAAAACGTGCAGCTCTCCTTCATGATATTGGCAAAGGTGCTGAAACAGATTCAGACAAAAATCATGCTGAGGTTGGTATGGAGATGGCAAAACGAATGGGAGAAGATGCACGCATTGTTAATGCTATAGCAGCTCACCATAATGATGTGCCACCAACTAGTATAGAAGCAATTATAGTGCAAATCGCTGATGCAATTTCCGCAGCTAGACCCGGTGCTAGAAGAGAGAGCATGGACAATTACATAAAGAGACTTGAGAACCTTGAAGCTATAGCAAGTAAATTTGATGGTGTGGAACGCACTTATGCAATACAAGCAGGGCGAGAGTTAAGAGTTTTAGTGAATAACGAAAAGAAGACAGATGTTGATGCTAAAATTTTAGCAAGAGATATTGCTAAAAAGATAGAAGATGAGTTGACATATCCGGGTAAAATAAAAGTTACATTGATTAGAGAAACACGTATTGTGGAATACGCAAGATAGACTAATGGGAGCTTCTTTTTTAAGGAGTTCCCATTTTTGATATATAAACTTAGGGTGTCTTTAAAACCTTTGTTGTTTTTAGAGATTCCGATTTTTAAGCTTTTAGAGGATTCTTATGCCTAAAATTGATGTGAATAAAAAAAGTTTTTTTAAGCTTTTAGGAAAACAATATAGTATAGATGCTCTTGAATATATTCTCACCTTTGCAAAGGCAGAGTTGGATGTTTTGCCTTCAGAATATGAAAAGTCAGAAATCTTAAAAATAGAACTTAATGATACAAATAGACCAGACCTTTGGACAGAAGTTGGACTTAGCAGGTTTTTAAATGTCTTAAATGATAAACAAAAATCTAAAAAAAATGTTTATGAGTCTTTTCTTTCACTAAAAGATGAGAAAAAGATAGATGGAGAAGGACATGTTATAAAAGTCTCTCCTGCTGTTAAGAAGGTGAGACCTTATATTGCAGGTTTTCTAGCAAAGGGAAAAAAGATTACTAGTGAAGAACTTACTAGCATTATTCAAACACAAGAAAAGCTATGTACTAATTATGGGAAAAAACGACAAACTCTTGCTATGGGCATATATAGAGCATCTTTAATTAACTGGCCAATTTTTTATACTACAGAATCTCCTTCTTTTGAGTTTACTCCTCTTAGTTTTGAAAAAAAGGCAACACTCAAGGAAATATTAAAAACTCATCCTAAGGGAATTGAGTATGCTCAAGTTTTGAAAGATTTTAAGAAATATCCCATTCTTAGAGATTCTAATGATGAAGTGCTTTCTTTTCCACCAATTATAAACAGTGCGAAGATTGGTGCTGTAGAGGAAGGTGACGACTTTCTTTTTATTGAATTTACAGGAACACAACTTAACAATGTTTTGCTTAGTTGCAACATTGTTGCATGTGATTTTTCTGATAATGGTTGGGAAGTAGAACCTATTATAGTGCAAGAAGAAAAAAAAGAATTAGCAACTCCTATATATTTTCAAGAGCCTTGCAATGTTAAAGTGAGCTATATTAACAAGCTATTAGGTAGTGATTTTTCGGTGAAAGATGTTATTTTAGCTTTGGAAAAGATGGACTCTGGTGTGAGAATTTTAGATGAAGATACTATTCAAGTTTTGATTTCTCCATATAGAAATGATTATCTCCATCCTGTTGATGTTGCCGAAGATGTAATGATTGCATCTGGTCTTTCTTCTTTTGAGGCAACTACTCCTACTGATTTTACTATAGGTCGTCTTTTGCCTCAAACTCTTTTAGCACGAAAGATAAAAAAACTATTGGTGGGTATGGGTTATGAAGAGTTTATTTTTAATTATCTTGGATCGGAAAAAGATTACATTGAAAAAATGAAAGCTTCAGGTAATGATGTTTTAGAAATATTGAACCCAATTTCAGAGAACTATCAGTTTGTGCGTCCTTCAATTCTTCCTTCGTTACTTTCTTGTGAAAGTGCTTCTTCTACAGCTACTTATCCTCATAAAATCTTTGAGATTGGCAAAATTGCAATCATTTCAGAATGTGATGAAAATGGTACCAAAACATCAAATAGTCTATGTTTTTTAACATCAGAAAGGGAAGCAAATTACAACAAAATAGCAAGTGAAGTTTCTGCACTTTTCTATTATCTTAATCTTGACTATAAGGTAAAAGAAGCAACAGATTCACGTTTTATGTTGGGACGTGCTGCATCGTGTATTGTAGGGGCTAAGGTTGTAGGGGTTTTTGGAGAGATATGTCCAGAAATTTTGCAAAAATGGGAGATTACTATGCCTTGTGTTGTGGCAGAATTTGATATCGACCTACTTGCAAATTTTCTAGCATAAGACTTTTCAATGATAGTTTCCTAATTGTTTTTTTATTTTCATGTTGATAGAATGAGCATCTTGATGACCTTAAGGAGTGTTTTGTGAAATACAAAATTGCAGTCATTGGTACGGGTTCTTGGGGAACTGCTTTAGCATGTGCTGTTGCAAGAAATGCACATAGCGTTGTTATTTGGGGCAGAAACAAAGAACTTTGCGATGAGATAAATGCTAAGCATGAAAATGTTGCTCACTTAAAAGGCTATCTATTGCCTGAGTCTTTGGTCGCTACGAATGATTTATCTTTTGCTGTTCGTGAAAGAGATATAATTATTCTTGCGAGTCCTTCGCTTTACTTAAAAGAAACTGTTAATCTCTTGCTTAATACTTTGCTTTTTCACGAAGATACAAAAAAATTACCTACTATTGGTATTCTTACTAAGGGGTTTATGCCGAATGCTGAAGGGGAGCCTAAGTTTATAGTTGAAACTCTTGAAAAAATGTTTCCACCTTCTTATGCAACAAATCTTGTTTATATCTCTGGACCTTCTCATGGAGAAGAAGTTGTTATGGGGGCTATGACAGGGCTTATTGTTGCTTCTTCTAATCCAATGGCTTCGATAAGATGTAGGAAAGCATTGAGAAGTAAAACTCTCTTGGTTTATTCAAGTCTTGATGTTGTTGGAGTGCAAATATGTGCTGCACTGAAAAATGTTATTGCTATTGCTTTTGGAATTCTTGACGCACTTTCAGAAAAAAATGATATTTTTGGTGATAATACTCGCTCTTTGTTGCTTGCAGCAGGTTTAAATGAGATTCAGATGATAGGGGCAGCGATGGGTGCGACCCATGCAGAAACTTTTACTTCGATTGCTGGCGTTGGAGACTTAGAAGTTACGTGTAGAAGTAAGTATGGAAGAAATCGTAGATTTGGTTTTGAAATAGTGAAAAATAACCTTTTAGCTCCGTATAAAAATATTGATGACTTAATTGTAAATATTGCAAAAATAGGATATCTACCAGAAGGGGTTATGGCATGTAATTATGTGAATAAAATCAAAATGCGAGAATCCTTAAAATTGCCAATATGTTCTGGTGTTTATAAAATATTAAACAAAGAAGTGAATGCTCAAAAGTATGTAGAACAAATAATGAATGGAGAGGTTTGATGTTAGAAAAAATTAAAGAAAAATTCTCTGATGTTTTTAGGAGTCTTTCGGGAAAATCAAAAATTACTGAGAAGAATATTGAAGATGCTGTCGAACAAATCAAAATTGCTTTGCTTGATGCTGATGTTAATTTGCGTGTTGTTAGAAGATTTATTAACTCCACTATAGAAGAAGCTTTGGGAGAGAAGGTTTTAAAAGCTGTAGATCCTGGTCAACAATTTATTAAAATTGTCTACGACAAGATGACTCAGTTTTTGGGCGATGAAAAAAAAGAACTTTCACTACGAGGTCCTGACACTCAGTCAGTTATTTTGTTTTTGGGATTGCAAGGTTCTGGTAAGACCACAACAGCTGCAAAGCTTGCAAATAGGTTAAAAAAAGAAGGAAAAAATCCCTTGCTTGTAGCCTGCGATATTGTTCGTCCTGCTGCTATTGAGCAACTTTCTTTTTTGGCAGAAAAAATAGAAGTTCCCATATATAAGGAAGAAAATAATAAAAATGCTGTTGTTATTGCAAAAAACGCTTTAGCTTTTGCAAAGAAAAACTTTTTTGACACAGTTATCGTAGACACTGCAGGACGCTTGCAAATTGATGAAGCTATGATGAATGAAATCATAGATATTAAAAAGGTATCTACTCCTATTGAAACAGTTTTGGTTTCGGATGCAATGACAGGGCAGAAGGCAGCAGACATTGCAAAAGAATTTGATGAAAGAGTTGGAATTACAGGTTTGATCCTTACAAAATTTGATTCTGACACTAGAGGTGGTGCTGCTCTTTCACTAAAAACAATTACAGGCAAGCCAATTTTCTTTATAGGTTCTGGTGAAAAGATAGAAGATTTAGAGCCTTTTTATCCTGATCGTATTGCTTCTCGTATTTTGGGTATGGGAGATGTGGTAAGCTTTGTTGAAAAAGCCCAAGAAGTATATGACAAAGAAGAAATGCTAAAGTTGCAAAAGAAAATGGCAACTGAAGGCTTTTCATTAGGAGATATGCTAGAGCAATTAGAACAGATGGATAAGATGGGGCCTATAGATTCAATGCTTGAAATGTTACCGGGATTGGCTGGAAAGGTTTCAAAGGAAGATATTGATCTTGAAAATATAAAAAAACAAAAAGCAATTATTCGTTCAATGACTCTTAAAGAGAGGGCTAATCATTTGATTATAGGACCTCCACGACGAAAAAGAATTGCAAAAGGCTCGGGAACTTCGGTTGCAGAAGTGAATAAGCTATTAAAACAATTTGAGAAATCAAGATTGATGATGAAAAAATTGACTAAAAATAAGGGAATGCAGGCACAATTTTTTAATGCTCTTATGAAGTAGGAAAGAAAATGAATAAGTTGATTTTATTAATGGTCTTGTTGTTGCAAGGTATAAATATTCTTTCATGTAAGTCTTTGGATGAAGCAACCAAAAAGTCACATTCTATGGAAACACAAAAAAATACAGATGTGCAATATGAACTTTTGAATGCAAGCTATTATTCAGGTAATCCTTATGCACAGGGTATATATATTGCACGTTCTTTTGCGGATGCTATTGCTATAACAGAAGGAGATATTAGACTTGAGGAAATGCTTTCTAAAATAGACTTTGAAAAAGAGGTTCTTATTTTTGTTTTTGCAGGCACTTTTAATACTGGAGGCTATGGTATAAAAGTGGATTCCATAAAACGCACAGCGAAAAACATAATATCCGCGGTTTTTTCTGTTTCTTCGCCTGCTCCTGATAGTATTGTAACTCAAGCTTTCACTCATCCTTCTATAATTGTTTCCGTTAGGGCTAGCAAAACTGATATAATTAAGGCAAGTTTTAAATAGAGTTTTTATGATATTGTAAGCAAAAAAGCTATCAATTTTTTTCAAGGCTTTTTTATCGTATTTTTTTTCTTTTCATACTAAATACTGTTCCTGCACTGAGGTTTTTTATTTCTGAACCGACGGTTCAGGATTCCAGACTGACGGTCCAGGAAAGTAGACCATTGGTTCGCGTTTTTGAACTGACAGTTCTATTTTGTGAACCATCGGTTCTATTTAGCCTTTTTACCCATTTTTCAATTGATGAAAAAATAAATTGTGATATCATTTTGAGCATACGACGGAGGCCTCTGACGTGTAATTCACTTAGTGTGAAGGAGTGAAAAAATGAAAAAAAATTCACAATCGATTTTATAAAGCTTTGGGGATTAGTGACATACTTAATTATACAAAATAAAAATAGGAGTTTATATGAAACAATTGAAATATTTATTGCTTTTAAGTTTTAGTATTATTTCTTTTAGTTGCACTCGTGCACTTGATGTTGATGCAATTGCTAGAATTTCAATTCTTAATGAAGAAAAAATACCCTTTAAGGCAGAAGATGCATCGCGTTTTGAGGTATATCCAGTAGGAAGATGTACTGATGATAAAATTAATATTTCTAAAGATAGCAAAGATTTGACGTATGAATTGGAGTTAAGTAGTGTAGAAGGAATAAAGCTGTGTACGAATATTACGGCACTTGAAAAAAAACTACTTGATCATATGCTAAAAAATGGTGCAATTAAAATAATAGATAAAAATGGTGAATACAAAGATAAAATCCAAAATTTCACTTATGCTACGTATAGAGAATATCCCACAAAAACTTACACATATGAAATTTATGATACTATTATTTTAGAAAAGAAGTAAAGTTAAATTTCTCTTTAGGTTTATAGGAAAAATTCCTATAAACCTAAACTTAAGGAGTTGGTTATGAGAAAAAACTGTGTCAACAACGTGTGTTTGTACTGCGTGCTTATTTCTATCATATAATGCTGGATTAGTAGGAACATTTGAGTTAATTTTATATAATAAAAAAGG
>CAJPOH010000019.1 GCA_905372205.1 uncultured Treponema sp. | reverse complement strand
TCGAAAAATATTTATTATTTTTTATGTTTTTAATATGCTTTGCGTGCAAGCATGACAAAGGTACTTCAAATGAAGGTGTTTCAACAAAACAATATGAAATCACTTTTTCTAAAACTTATGATAATGGCTTCCTTACTGCAACTATTGATGGAAAAGCATTTGGAGGTGGAAAAGTTGGAAAAGGAAAAACTATTATATTCACTGCAAAGCCTAAGCCTTGTTTTGTAACATCTAATTGGACTGGTGCAGAAAAAAATGAAAACAATTTTAATAAGGCTAGCTTAATAGTGAATGAAGATAAAACTGTTTCTGTTGAATTCATTGAGATTTCAGACATGAAAGTTGTGGTTTCTCCTGAGACTTCACTGACAATAGGTTATGGAGAGCCAAAAGATGGAAAATGGAAGATTCATCATAGAGGCAAAAAAGTAGAAGAAGACTTTGTACTTTCTCCTTATGCAATAGCTACAACAGAAGTTTCTTACAAGCTATGGAAAGAAGTTTTAGATTGGGCAAAAACAAAAGGTTATGTTTTTGTAAATGAAGGCAAGATGGGAGGACATACTAATGACGCTCCTAATACTCAGCATAATGAATTAGAGCCTGTTACAGAAATATCATGGCGAGATGCTATTGTGTGGTGCAATGCTTACACAGAAAAAACTTTTGGAATTGATGAATGTGTTTATTGTGATGCTACTGGAAAGCCTCTAAAAGATTCTAGGAAACATGTAGAGTTTTTAATAGATTTTGAATATACACAAAGTAGACTAGGTTTTCGCCTTCCTACAGAACCTGAGTGGGAAGCAGCTGCTCGTGGAGGCGAGCCTTCTGCACAAGATTGGAGCTATAAATATGCAGGTAGTAATAGTGGTGATGAAGTTGCTTGGGATATTTCCAAATCAAGAGGAAAGACGCGCAAAGTGAATGAAGGGGTGCCCAATAGACTAGGTCTTTATAATATTAGTGGAAATGTTTATGAATTTTTGGGTGATAAATTTAAGGATGATCTTCCACGTCCATTAATACGTAGTGGTAGTTTTTATGGTGATTTAGAACGTTGCGAAGTCAAGTATCGTGTACAAATAACACAATTAGATACTTCTCACGTTTCGTTTGGCTTTAGAATTGCTTTTTCTTTGTAAGATTTTTTTCTTGCAGAAAATTTTCAAGGAGTTTTTATGAAAAAATATATACTCTTATTCCTACTTGTTCTTTTGTTTTCGTGTAAGCATGATAAAAACAGTGCCACTAAAGAAGATTTATTAAAGTATGACATGGTGTCTGTTATAGAAAAAGGCAACACAAAAGTTATTGTAGGTTCTAAGCCTGCTCATGCTGTAGAGGGGCAAGTTTCTACCTTTGGTGTTTTCCCTGAAGGACGTACTGTTATGCTTTCTCCTTACGAAATTGGAAAGTATGAAGTTACTTATAAGCTATGGTATGAAGTTAGAGCAAGAGCAGAGAAGATGGGCTATGTGTTTGCAAATAAGGGAATGCAAGGGCATGAAACAAAAGGCGGAATCTATCCTGATTTTATTGCAATAGGAAAAGCTCCTACAGCTCCCAGCCAAAATGCAAAAGATAGTGATTCTTGTAATGATCTACATCCTGCAACAATGATTTCATGGAGAGATGCTGTCGTTTGGTGCAATGCTTATAATGAAATAATGGGGCTTTCACCTGTGTACTATTATAAAAAAGATGGCAAGGAAGAGATAATAAAAGATGCAAAGGCAAATAAGGGATTAGCTATTTTTAATTATTTTGATGTAGACACTGTTTATATGGTGGACAATGGTGGCTATCGCCTTCCTACAGAAGCAGAATGGGAAGCCGCAGCACGTGGAGGTAATCCAACTTTAAAGCAAGTTTGGAATTATAAATATTCTGGTAGCGATTTTATGGAAAACGTAGCATGGATGGAAACTAATAGCCAAGAACGCACTCATGAATGTGGAATGAAGTCTTCTAACACGCTTGAAATATTTGATATGACGGGAAATGTTGATGAATGGTGTTTTGATAGTTATCACGAAAAATGCGATTATTCAGATGAGGCATATAAGGTGCAAGGTATAGTAACTGACCCCCAAGGAATGAAATTACCTGATAATCCTAAAGACAAAGACTGGCATGATATTCAACGTTGTTATCGGGGTGGAAAATTTGAAGCAGAGAATGATAACGGTCTTGTAACACTTAGAAAAAAAACTGAAAGCTACACTAGAAATAATGGTTTAGGCATTAGGCTTGCAAGGACGTTGAAATAAGTTTTTGTGGAGAACATTTATGAAAAAAATTGTTGTATATGGTAGCCTGCTATTTTTATGTGTCCTTTTTTCATGCAAAAACACAGTGGTAGAAGTAAAGGGAGTAAGTATTTTAGGACAATATCAAGATGTTAATAGCAATACTTGTCATATTGAACTAAAAAAATGTGATAACATCAAGGCAGGTGATGTAAGAGTTCATATTACAGATGGCTCTTTTCAAGCTGTCAAAATGATTCCAAGTCTCGTTTTATTAGAAAAGAATGTTGAAGTTCCTTTTGATATTACGAACATTGATGGGGCTAAATTAAAATTTAACATCAAAGTGTTTGCAAAGCTAGTTGATGATGAAAATGTTCTTCATGGTGGAGATTTAAGAATATGGGTTCCCGTTCTTTCGTCTGATAAAAAAGAAGCAAAAGAAGCTATTCCTGATAATGTCCACATAAATGATTACATATTTGAAGTTTCTTATAATTTTGAAGAACGTGACTTACCTCAAATATGGATTTTGTATGGTAAAGAACCTGATGCAAAAGTGAAATCTGATGACTTGAGGTTTGATAGCAAAGCTGATGGAAATGAACCTTTATTGGTTTATCACAACTTTCCAAGTCAAGGAAAAACTTTGACAATTCCTCTTTATATTGATAGCTCTGAAGGTCCAAAAGTATATAATTTGCATATCAAAACATCTATTGCTCCGGAAAATCAAAATGCAAATATAAAATCTATAAAATTTAATGAAATTGATGGTATAATTGAAGGAAAGAATATTACGTGTCCTTCTTCTTTTTCTATTGGTAGCACTGTAAGTGTTGTTCCTACACTTGAAAATAGCAGAGCTCAAGCTTCTATAAATGGAGGTGAAAGTGTTGTTATAAAAGAAGAAGGCGCATCTTTTACTATTGTTGTAACTCCTGAAAAACAAGATGGAATTAGAAAAATATATCAATGCAATCTTGAAGCACCACCTAATGATGAAATTAAAAAAGTGAAAGCCTTAAATTATGATAGGGATTCCACAACAATACCAAATGTTGCAGATCTTTTGGATGTAGGCGAACTTCAAAAAGAAGAAGGTGAGAAATACGTTACACTTCCACTTTACACTGCAGCGGAAAATGTGGCACTTCATTTTGAAACAGGTCTTGAAATTGCAAACGTCTTTTTTATGAAAAAGAATAGATGGACTCGTCTTGATAGTTATAGTTCTTCTAAAAAAATACTAACACTTCGTGAAGGTGTTTTGTCATTACCTCCGTCTCTTTCTTCCTCAATAAAGCTTAAAGTCTTATTTAAAAATAAAGCTTATGACACAATCACTATTAAGTTTAAGAAATCGGAACACCTTGATTTAATTAACATACTTGGTTTTTATATTAACAACGTTGAGATAGGTGAGGCAGATATACCTTCATATTTTAATGGTTCTAACCCTATTTTTCATGCTAAAGGACCAAAAATATATGTAGAAGTTGTCTCAAAAGAATCATTACATGTGACTATTGGAGGAAAAACTTACAAATCTATATATTCAGGCTTTCTTTCTTATGGTTTAAGCATCCCAATTACTATGCCAAAAGTAAATGAAGAGACTGATGTTGGTTTAACTATAGAATGTGATTATGCAAAGTCTGCATCTCTTAAATTTAGACTTCATAGAGATGAAGGAGCTGTTGATTTAGTTTTATATCCTTCTATAAACAGCTATAATATCGGTACTGATGTTTTAGAAGAAATTAACAAAGGAAAAAATCCAACCATTAGTGTTTCAGGTGATTCTATGCTTTTTTCGGTTGACACAAAAGATGATTGCATAAAAACAATGAAAGTAAACGAAGAGGGTGCAACAAGAAAGACTCTCATAGATTCACAGACTAACGAAGAGTTTTATCGCTTTGAATTTTTGGTAAGACCTTTAAATATAGGTCAAGTTAAAGATGTGAAAGTGGAAATTGAACCTAAAAATAAATCAGAATATAACAGCCTTGAATGGCGTTTTAAGGTGAAACGCGAAAGGTAGGTTATGAAGGAGAAAAATTATGAAAAAATTAGTTGGTTTTATATTTTTACTGAGTCTATTGCTTTCTTGCAATAGTTGGAAAGAGACAAAACCTAGTGAAGAACCTCAAAAACAAAAGCCTGTTTTGAAAAAACTTGAAATATTAAAGGTTAGTGACGGTTCAAGTATTAAAACATTTGAAGAATTTCCTAGCAAGGCTATAGGTGGAATTGAAACAGAAGAAGAAAAAGTGAAAATTAAATTCTCTGTCGATCTTGAGGTGAAGGTTTATTTTACCCCTGATTTACCAACTTATGAGTTCACTTTAAGCAAAATAGGTGATAACGTCTTAAACATCAAACTTGAAAAGGATGGATTAGAAAATGTCTATATTCTTACGATAAGGCGAAAGTCAACAAATGTGGATATGAGAGAAATAAAAGAATTAAGATTTACCACTGATTATGTTGCAGATTATAGTGTGGCAACTGTTGTGAATAAAAATGCTAGTGATGATAAACTATTTGAATTAGAGTGTTCACACATCGACGCTGAAAGAAAGTATTTCATTTTTGTTGATGGAAAAGAACCAACTGATGTTGTCTTTATTGAAGGAAAGGTAGCTCCATATCCAAAGGCTGATAAGCAAAGAATAGGAGTTGGAAATTTAGCAAAGGCAGGAAACGTAACAACATTAGATTTTTATCTTTTTAAAGATGGAGTGGACGTTGCTAATACAGGACTTGGCACAAAATATACCCTCAAAGTTAGCATTAGAAAAGAGCCAAACACAAAGATAAAGCAGGTCAAATTTAATGACAAAGATGGAAAGATTGATGGAAGACAAATTACTTGCGAGCATGAGTTTGACATTGGCACTACTATAGCAACTACTTTAGAACTAGATGCAGCAACTTCCACTTATACTATCAATGGTGGGAATCCTGTTAAGATTGCAGGAAATGGAGCAAACTTTGAGATTGTTGTAGTGCCAGAAGAAGGAGATACATTTAAGGAAACATATAGTGTAAAACTAAAAGCAAAAGCTACATTAAATAAAAAGATAACTGGCATTAAATACTATGATGGTGATGTTTCAACATCTGATGATCTTTCTGAAACATCTAATAGAGAAGATGATGTTTGTAAGATATCATCACATGATGAAGATAATAATTTTTCATTTTTGCCTATTCCAAGTGAAAACATAAAAAGTATTGAAAGATTTGTAGCTTATAATAGTACATATTGGGATATACCAAAACGTGGGAATGTTTTTGTTATATCGAAAAGAGATGCAAGAAGTTTAGCACAAGGCATAAAGATAAAAGTTACATTCAATGACGACACAACAGATGAGTTTACAATAAAGAAAGAGTAAGATTTTAAGATGAAAATAATCACTGGCTATTTAAGGATGCACTGATTAATTCGAAAGCGAATTAATCAGTGGCATCCTATGAATTTTTAATCTTTCTCTTCGAGCTTTTCAAGTCGATAAGTTGCCATCTAACCGTAACTTATGGCAACTTGAGAAAGTGAGGGAATCGCTGATTAAATGCTCTCCTAGCTTTAATCAGCGATTCCTTAACTTTAAAAATAGTCAGTGGTAAAGAACAATCATAATGGCTTAATGTCATAAGAATCATCTTCGCTCTCTTTGTGATCGTCATAATAAACTTGAGCATAAAAAGGGATGTGCTTTGCTTGCTTTCCAAAGTTCCATGGGGGCGAAGCACATTCAGGACACCAATGACCAGTTTTTAACACTAGATAGGGCGTTGCAGAAAAGACATGCCCTTCATGACACTTCCATTCTATTTTTGTGTATAGGTCTCCTTTTTGCATGTTGCTAGTTAAAACCTCGCCACCGCGAAAATGAGCAGCTTTTCTTATATCTTCAATATCGAGTGCCGAATCAGGCTTAGTTTCATCATATCCATGATCCAATTGCTTTATACCATCTCCATTTTTTAGGCTTTCATAATCAATATTTGTGTTAGTCTTTTCGTCTATATTTTCACAAAGTAGCTTTACATCTTCCCAATTTTTAGTGGAGGGCGTTCCTTTAGGGTTAGAAAAGACTTCCCACCTTTCACTATCATTTTCTTTCCAATACATAGGGGCATTTTTATTTTTTAATAGAGGCTTAATAACAAAGAGCTTCACTAAGGCTAAAAAAGGTTTTGCAAGGTGAAAGTACCAAAACTTATGTTTTAGCTTATCAAAAAACTCCCTAAAACTAGTTTTTTGAAAATGAAAAAGCTCTTCCAAAACATAAGAATCAGAAAACCACATACAATGAAAATTTCGCTTTGCAATCCACTCAGGCAAAAATACATCTTTTACACTACAACCCATGAGGCGAAAGCCTTCATCTAAAGTTTCAAAACCTGTGGTACGCATTTTCTTGCCACCACCTATGTTATATACCTTTCTATAAAAGTCTTTTTTTTCTAGCTTTCCTGATTCTGTTGCATCAACTAAGTTTTTTATCAATATTGCACTATCTTTTGCTGTTACCCATTCAATAGGACAGTTTAGCGGAGTGTGAAACATAATGCCATCGTTCATATTGTTTAGTAAAATTTCATCATAAAGGACACCTGTTTGCCTAAGAGAAACCCAAAACTTGAGAGGCGATTCTATAACAGCACGCTCAGCTTTAACTTTTGACGCTGCATATACATCAAAAACACTGGGCAAGAGAGGGTCTCCAACACGTCCAAATGGATGGAGACTTGTCCTATTTCCATATTGAGCTACAGAACCTATGTGAATGAAGTGGCAAGTGTCAGCTCCACCTGTTTCTATAATGGCAGTGATTAGATTTTGAGTGCCTAAATAATTTGTTTCAATAGTTTCTTTTTCATTATAATCAGAATGTGGTGGAATAAGAGCAGCCATATGAACGCAATAAGAAGCACCTTGAATAAATGGAATAAGAGTTTGATGATCAGTTATAGAGCCAAAAAAGATTTTGATGTTTTTATGCTTTGTACACAGTTTACGTGATAGCCTTACATTCTTTTTAGATTTTCTTAATAATAGGCGAATTTCACACTTATCTTCTCCTAAAAATGCTTTTAGCACTTCACGTCCCATGTTGCCTGTAGAACCAGTAATTGAAATTATACACATTTTCTAACCTCTAAGTATGAGAATATCATAATATTTATTTTATTGATAGAAGATATTGATAGAAGATATTGATAGAAGACTAATTACTAATGAGTGGGGGAGCCTTTGGTTTCAATTTTAAAGACTTATAAATATCATACCGATAAGGCACTTTAGGATTGTCGTTTGAGGAGGATAAGGATGAGACGCATAAGTTCTAATATACAACACACGGATAGTAATTACGCAATAAGGAAGCAGGAATCTCGTCTGCATAAATTAAATAACAGCATTCAATCTCAACGTAAAATTCAAACATTGAGGGATGACCCATTAGCTGCAGGTCATTCTGTTAGATATAAATCATTTTTAGCTCGTCTTGAGCGTTTTGAAAGAAATGCAAAGACATTGCAAGATCAATATAGTGTAGCGGAGTCCAGCATAAATAGCACTTTGGAGATTATGCACAGAATCAGGACTCTTGCAGTGCAAAATGCAAATGGTGTGTATCAAGCACAAGATTTGCAAAAAGCTGCCAATGAAGTAGACGAATTACTAAAAGAACTAGTACAAATAGGAAATGCTTCCACTGCTGATGGTGTGAGGGTTTTTGCAGGAGCAAAGAGTTTTACAGAGCCCTTTGAAGCTGTCTGGGGCAATGTATATGGAGCGGATGAAAGTGTAATCACTGATGTGCGTTATGTGGGAGCTTTAGGAGCTAAGGTTGTTGAAACTGACGAGCAAAATTATATCCTTGCAGACAATGTTGGAAATAGGATTTTTTGGGCAGAGAGGCAATCGTTGTTTTCTGAAGTTGATGCTAAAGACTACATAGTGCCTTTTGATAGTGTGATATCACTTGATGGCGTGGATATAAACTTAACTGAAGGAGATAATATCTATGCAATTGTTTCTAAAATAAATGATTCAGGTGTTCCATTAAAAGCTCATCTCGACCCTGTTACCAATGGGTTGGCTTTAGTAACTGTGGATTCGCATCAGCTTTGGTTGCAAGATGAAGGTGATAGCTCTGTTCTCTTTGATTTAGGTTTAATTAAAGAAGAAGGAGAGGCACCATACAATATTGCCTCTTCAGCACGTGTTTCTGGTGGCTCGCTTTTTGACGCAGTAATTACAATGAGAGATGCTCTTTTTGCAGGTGATCAAGAAACCTTAGGTGGAAAAGTGCTGGGTGCAATTGATGAAAGTATTAACACTCTTACAACAAGGATGACAGAACTAGGAGCAAGATATAGTAGGGCTGAGGCAGTTTTAGCCCGTCTTAGTAATCAAACACTTAACGTAACTCAAGCAGAGTCTCGAGAAGCAGATTTGGATTTTACCAAAGCAATAATTGATTTGAAAATGTATGAAGCAATTCATTCAGCTTCTTTGAGTGTTTTGGGAAATCTTTATAAGTCATCATTGCTTAATCATCTAAAGTAGAGGATTTTTCTTAACCTTGCTATAAATTGCCATTTATGAGAGTGTTTTGTAGTGAAAGGGCGGTAGCCTTCCCTTTCCCTACGACCCCATCCCTCCTTTTCCCTTACGGGCTTATCTCTAGCGAGCTTTTCAAGTCTCTTCGAGCTTTTCACTTCGTGCTTTTCAAGTCAAGTCAAAAGTCGGCGTTGCCGACGTTCAGTACTTCAGAATATTAGCTTTAAGCTATGCTCAAGAATAGGAATTTGTATTGCCTCTGCTCGAGAGGTTCTAGTCGCCCTATCTAAGGGTCTTAGATCGTTCTATCTAATGGTCTTAGATCGCCTTATCTAAGGGGCTTAGATAGAGCGAGTGAAGACCCTTCAATAAGGCGAGTGGATATGTCCTTCTGAATGAGTTATTATTTATGGTGTCCTAGCGGACGGCAATTCTTAACTTTGGTATAAATTGCCATTTATGAA
>CAJPOH010000018.1 GCA_905372205.1 uncultured Treponema sp. | reverse complement strand
GCTAATAGATGGTATTAAAGTAGAAATAAATGTAAATAAAAACACCTATTGGGATGAATCAAGCAAAGCGATAGTATTAAAATTGTATCAAAAAAACACGTATTTAATAATATAAGGAATTAATAAATAAAAATTGACAAAATCTTAATAAAATACATCTTATTTTGTATCTATTTGACACAAAATAAGATGTTTATAACAAGGAAAGTAAATACAAAGTTTTTAGTTTGAATAAGTTTATTTTTAAGAAGACTCTGATTGATTTGCATCAAGTTCAAAAAAGCTTTGCAACTCGCAAGTAATCAGCATTTCGTTAAGATTTATATTGAGAAAAATTGATATCTTTTGCAAAGTCTGACATTCTTATAGCATCTCCAATTAGTATACCTTGAAGGTGTTTCACCACATCATGCACACGCAAAACATTTACTCCATTATAAGAAGCTATTGCACTCAAAAAAGCCGAAGCAGAGTCAGCCATATTAAGTCCGTCTTCCATCGAAATATTTGCATCAAAACCTGCATCTTTTAGAATATTTATGATAAAGCGTTTCCTAGAAACTCCAACAAAAGAAAGATAACCCATTTGGTGAATTACTTCTACATTGTGAATGAGTTCTAAGTTTTCTTTCATTGTAAGACCAAAACCAATACCAGGATCTAGCATAATCCGTTTCTTTTCTAATCCTGCTTTTTCACAAATCTCAAAAGTTTTTTCAAAATATTTCTTCATAAGAGGTACTATAGGAAGTGTGCTAAAATATTTTAAGCTTTCATCAGAAAAAGGTTTTTCATATCCAAAAGTTCTAAACACACGACTTCCTTCATGAGAGGGGCGTGCAATGATGGGATTGAACATTGCAACAACGCCACAATTTGAGCTAGCTACAGTTTTAGCCATTTCCTCATCACCTAGTAGACCAGTGATGTCGTTAATGATATCCACCCCTTCATCTATAGAAGCTTTTGCAACTTTAGCTCTCCATGTGTCAACTGAAATAATCACATTCTTATATTCTTTTCTTACTGCCTGAATGACTGGAATAATTCTTTTTATTTCTTCATCTTCTGTTATTGACATACTTCCAGGTCTTGTAGATTCTCCTCCAATGTCAATAATGTTAGCTCCTTCAGTAATAAGGTTTTTAGCCTGTGCTAAGGCAGCCTCAACATCAAAATACTTTCCACCATCAGAAAAAGAATCGGGAGTTACGTTAAGAATACCTGCTAAAACGGTTTTATCCCCGTTTTTTATCATTTTTCCATTGCAATTAAAGATTAATTGTTCCATAAATATGACTCCTAAATAGCGAAAATATACAAGAAAAATGAATATTTTGACTAGTTCTCTAGCATAGAGAAAAATTATTACTATTGATACTATCAGTACTTTTCGATATCCTAAAAATATATGGTATTTTTAGATTTGATAATTCTAAGAATTAGCCAATCCTATAAGGAGGATTAAATTATGAAGAATTTATTCAAAGTTGGACGTGTTTTTCTTACTTTTTTTTCCTTTGCGATTGTTTTTGCAACATTTGCATGTAGGCAAACACCAGAACAACAATCAAAAGAGATGGTGAACATTACCATTCAAACAGATTCAAATGTTGAAAGTGTGAAACCTAAAAGTTTTAAGCTAGAAAAAAACACAATGCTTGGGCGAAGCGACATACTTGCAAAGCTACAGCTCACATTTAAGGCAGGTTTTGAATGTGGAAAGATTCACTTACAAAATGAAGCAGGCTATGTAATATTAGAAAGACCAAAATATAAATTTGACGAAGATATGACGCTATTTATTGCATCTCAAGTAAAAAGTGCCACTCCTATTCTCACTTCTCTTGTAATTGATGGAAGGCAAATTACAATTGCAGATTCAATAAATGCAGGCACAACAGCAAAAGAAAAAGTATCAGTGGATGCAACATGTTCTCCCAATGATGCAACAATTGAGTTTACAGCGTTGGATTCTCAAAAAAATTGGGTTTTACAAAAAGGAGAAAACTCTCTCATAATTAAAGTGAAAAAGGGAAGTCTTGAAAAAACTTATTCAGTGAAGATCGTGCGAGATGAAAATGCACAATCAGGTATTTCTCTCATAGAGCTCTCTATTGGAAGATGTAAAAAGGAAGGCAATCAAATAAAGGAAAAGATGGGCTTTGCCGTTCCGTTTGATTCTAACAAATTGGAATTTCCTGTTGTGGCAAAAGCAAACGTTGAAGGTGCTGATATAACATATGAACCTCCATTACAAGATGGTAAAATAGTATTTGCAAACAATAATCCTCCAACAGATGATAACTTCATCAAAAATATTACAATCACTGTGAAAAAAAATGGAGAGATATCTAGCTACGAAGTGAGGGTTGCAAAAATAACGCAGGCACTCATTTATGCTGGCACACATGATGGAATTGATTCTATAACTGAAAGTGATCAAAATCGTATTCTCGCAGGAGAGAAAAACTTAAACTTTACGGTTTATGAGCCTGTTCAATTGCAATTTGCAAGCAATATATCTAAATATAAATCATGTAAAATAAACGGACAGGAAATGAACACAAATGTGCATCCAGAAAATTTCATTTCTTCAGTAGTTCATGCGGTAACCTTGAATAAAGGTGAAGCAAAAGATATTCATATAGAAATTGAAGCTGTTGCAATTAAGTATGACTTTAATTCTCCAGAAGGATATGTTGAAGAGCCAGAATTCACTTTTGAAGAAGACTTTAGTTTTAAGGTGACACGTTCTACTGAAGCAGCAGAGATTCCTGTTCAAAATCTTTATGTAACAGGAAAAGATATTCTCTATCAAAACCCACAAATGCTGGCTAAGATATCCGGAAACAACAGAGGAGACGTAGAAACTGGAGAACCCGCTACAATTAAAGTTATTTCTTATAAAGAAATAGAATCTGCAAAAATAAATGGTAGTGTTGCAAACGTTGAAATGAAACAAGCAAATGGAGTAAACTTTTGGGAAGTGGTGCAAACTAACATAACAGGCTTTACAAGCACTCCAAAAGATGTTGATATTGAGCTTACTCCAAAAGATAAAGAAAACTACAAAGTTACTGTATTGCATTTAAGATTAAATTATAAAACACCCCCAAAAATTGAATTACGGTACTATGAGATTAACAACGCAATTATGTATTCTCTTCCCGAATCCTTTAAGCAAGGATTATTTGATGGCTCTAAGCCTACTCTCAATGTAGAAGGAAGTGCAGTTAATTTGAAATTTGCAGCAGGTGCAAAGCTAGAAAAAGTTAAAGTCAACGATCAAGACGTTCCAATGGAGAATATGAAAGAGGTAACTATTTACGGCGGTGCAAAGATATGGTCGTTTAATCATTCTGTTTTATTGACTGGAACTAATCCAACAGAAATAAAAATTGAACTTATTCCTTTTGAAAAAGGGCTTTATTCCACAAATACAGTGATATTTAAGGCTGTAGGCACTACAGAAAGTGAAAAGATAAATCCTAAATTTGTAGAAATAAGTGGGCACACTAATATACCTGCTTCCTTTATTAAAAAACTTACAGAAGCTCAGACACCTGATTTTTTAGTAAAAGATACCAAGGCAAAACTTGTTATACAAATGAAAGGTTATGAAGGTGAATTTTTATGTGATAAGGTGACTATCAACGGTGAAAATGTTGAAAAAAAGATGATTGGCCAAGATCAATTCTACTATCCGACTTTCCAAATGGAAAAAGAGATTGAAGGTCTTGATGCAACAGGAAAAGATATTACCATAGTCTTTAAGGGAAAAACTGGTATTTCACAAGATCTCACATGGAAGTTTTGTCTAAAAACTGGAGGAGAAGCCCCAAGACTTCCAAGAGGTGAGGTTGAACGGTTTTTAATCAATAATTACGGAGATAAGCAAGGTTCTAGTGCTTATTACCTATTCCCAAATGAATTTTCAGAAGGCCTTATAGATGATGACGTTAAGCCTCTTTTTGAGTTTTATGGGAGTAAAGCTAATATAGGGATTGAAACATTTAATCAAGCTAATAGGATAAAAAATGTGTCGTTTGCTATTGATTCAGGTGCTAAAACGACTGTTGAACTCAAAGATAAAAATGGCATAATGGTAGCAGAGCATGAGTTCATTTTGAATGATAGAAATGAGCATGAAGTTGAAGTTGTTGTATATCCAACTAATGAGGTTTCAGCTAATTATTCTCCACTAAAATACACTTTCAAGATAAAGTCCATTAGCGATAAGCTTTCACCTGATTATGTTTTTGCTATTGATACTAAAGTGATATCAAACGGGCACAAAGAAAGTTTTAAGAAGGAGATAGTTAGCTTACTTGTGCAACATGATGGCAAAGATGAGGTGATGGAAAAAGTTGAGATAGGTGAGGAAAATGGAACTTTAGAAGATTGCAAAATAATAAGATATGAAAATCAAACATTTACTTATTATGCAGCGAGCAAAGATGTTATCCTTGATAAAACTGAGAAGGTGTATGTTATAAAGGTAACTCCTAAAGATAAAGTGAAATATGCAACTATTGCATGTAAGCTCCATCTCAAAGGTATTAAAATAGATGATGGTAATGCAGAGTTTTCTCTAAATGACAAACATAAACCTCAAGTGGCAAGCTTATTGACATGGAAGAATGAAGCTCTTAAGAGTAGGTATTACAATGACTATGGTGTTGAGAAGATAAAATTAGTTGCAAAAACAAAGAGCCCACGTTCAAGTGTGAAATATCAATTTGTTGATGCAGTAACTAATGCCCCTATTGATGGTACTACACATGATATGACAAGTGATAATAAAGGCAATCACACTTCTGAAGAGATTACCCTATATACAGATAAGTGTACAAAGGTTAAAGCGTGGGTTGTCTCTAAAAATAATACAACTGATGATGTTAATGGAGTTTGGTATCGTGAGTTTAACGAAGTGCCTACATTCTGGGGGGCAGGAACAGAGCTAACTCAAGAAGATCTAACTAACAATAAAGTGTACGATAAGATTGAAGTGAATAAGACCGATGTGAAAGCAGGAAAGATTCATCTTGCACTCATTGTTTGGAACGAGAATGAGGGACACGCTGTTTTGAGTGATGGGCTTGGGGAAGGATGTACTCCATTCAAAAAAATTGGTAAACTACCAAACAATAAACAAGAAATATGGAGTGGTGCTGTAGACGTGAGTCAGATGAACATAGGTGATTCTAAAGATATCTACATAAAAATTACTAAAAAAGATATTTTGTGCATAAATCACAAGATAAGTATTAAAATTAAGTAAGTAGGGACATCTTTACTAATAGGCTAATGTGGTATTCCCCATTAGCCTATTTTTTATACTTTTACCCCCTAAATATACGTATTGCACTAATCAATATTAAAATATACTATACCTTTACGTTATAAGGAGAAAAGAGAATGTTAAGTGCGTTTTTCTTTGCAGGAGCTATATACATATATGTTATTTTAATAATAGCTTTTGCGTTTTTGTTATTTTCTATTGTGATTGTTCCAGAAAAAAATGTATACATAATAGAAAGGCTTGGTAAATATAAAAAGAAGTGTGAAGCAGGCTTAAACTTTAAGATTCCACTATTAGATCGCATTGCTTATAAGCTTTCACTAAAAGAAGAAGCTTTGGATGTGAGGCCTCAAGTGTGCATAACTAGTGATAATGTGCAAGTGAGAGTGGATGGCATTTTATATTTGAAAGTTTTTGATGCTGTTAAAGCATGTTATGGAATTGATAACTATCATTTTGCTGTGAGCCAATTAGCACAAACTACAATGCGAAGTGAAATTGGAAAGATGGAGCTTGATAAGACTTTTTCAGGACGAGAGACACTCAATACAAACATAGTAAAGGCTTTGGAAACAGCTTCTTCAAACTGGGGAATTCAAGTGAACAGATATGAAATTAGAGATATCACACCAAGTGATACAATTCTTACAGCTATGGAAAGTCAGATGCGAGCAGAAAGAGAAAAAAGAGCTGATATCCTTCTTAGTGAAGGTAAAAAACAAGCTAGAATCAATGTTTCTCTAGGACAGAAAGAAAAAGCGATAAACGAAGCTAAAGGTGAAAAAGAAAAGAAAATTATGATTGCAGAAGGAAAGTCTAAAGCAATTCAAATGAAAGGATATGCAACATCTCAGGGGTTAATTTTAGTCTCTGGTGCATTAAACTCATCTAAAGGCGAGAAGGCAAAAAAGCTTCGCCTAACAGAGAATTATATAAAAGCATTAGAAGAAATTTTGAAAAAAGGCAATGTTTCTGTGTACCCTGAGGCTCTCGATGCCATTGCATCTATAAGCGATATAATCAAAAAGGTAGGTGTAAAATGTTAAATGTTCTCTTTGTTATTTTAGTTATTTTGGCTATTATCTTTTTAGTGGGATTGATTCGAGGAATAAAGATTGTTCCAAACAAAACTGTGCTTTTAGTGGAACGACTTGGCAAATATAATAGGACTCTTGAAGCAGGTTTTCATGTTCTTTTTCCATTTATAGACAAGGTGAGATATAAGCAAACATTAAAGGAACAATCTATTGATGTTCCTGCCCAAGATTGTTTTACAAAAGACAATGTAAAAGTGAGGGTTGATGGCGTGCTTTATATGTATATCTTTGATCCTTTTAAGGCAAGCTATGAAATCACTAATTATAGTTATGCAACAATTCTTTTGGCACAAACTACAATGCGAAGCGTTATAGGTCAACTTGATTTAGACGACACTTTTGAGGCAAGAGAGCAAATCAATGCACAAGTTGTAAAGGCTGTAGATGAAGCTTCTGATCCATGGGGAGTGAAAGTTACTAGGTATGAAATTCAGAATATTCATGTTTCTAAATCTATAATGGATGCTATGGAAAATCAGATGAAGGCAGAACGTGAAAAAAGAGCTGAAATTGCAAGAAGTGAAGGAGAAATGGAGACTATGATCAATCTTTCTCGTGCAACTTATGAAGAGTGTATAAACATAGGGCAAGGAGAGAGAGAAAAAATGATTAACGAAGCAGAAGGCGAGGCAAAAGAGATTATTGCTATAGCTCAGGCAACTGCTGATAGCATTAAGAAAGTTAGTGATGCTTTGACAGTTGAAGGTGGAGAAGAAGCAGCAGATTTAACAGTTGGAGAGCAATGGATTAATTGCCTAAAGCAACTTGATAAGGCTAATATAATATTGAAAAAAGACATTGCAAACATAGGTGATTCAATTAAAACTGGTTGGTAGTTAAGAATTTAAGGAGAAGTTTATGAAAGAGAATTTGAAAGATATCCCTGTAGTTCTTTCGGGGCGTAATTTGACCATTGAAACTTTGACTCTATGTGCTAGAAAACATCTTAAAGTTGAACTATCCAAAGAGGCAATAGAGAAGATTAAGGTAGCTAAGAAAGTTGTTGATGAGATTGTGGAAAGTGGAAAACCCACTTATGGCATTTCTACAGGTTTTGGGGAGCTTTCTACTGTTTCTATTAGCAAGGAAGAAAATGCTAGTTTGCAAAGAAATTTGATTATAAGTCATGCTTGTGGAGTTGGTGAACCTTTTGCTGAAGATATTGTGCGTGCAATTATGATTTTGCGTGTGAATACTCATGCAGTAGGTTTTTCAGGTGTTAGTCTTGAAGTGCCTCTTTTACTTTTAGATATGGTAAATGAAGGTGTTATTCCTTACGTGCCTAGTAAAGGGTCTTTAGGTTCTTCCGGTGATTTAGCAAACTTGGCACATATAGCTTTAGTTCTTATTGGAGAAGGGAAAGCTTGGTATAAGGGAGAGCTATTGTCAGGGAAGGAAGCATTAGAGAAAGCAGGATTAAAGCCTGTGGTTTTTACAGGCAAAGATGGGCTTGCTATGATTAATGGAACCACTGTTATGACAGCTATTGGAGCTTTAGCTTGTCACGATGCTATGCAACTCTTGAAAACAGCTAACATTGGTGCATCTTTAGTCTTTGAAGCTTTTAAGGGGATTAGAGCAGCATTGGATGAAAGGGTTCATACTTGCAGAGGGCATGAAGGTCAGTGTGAAGTAGCAGATTTTATTTTGAAAATGTTAGAAGGTTCTTCTTCTTGCGATACAAGAGAAAACGATGTGCAAGATCCTTATACTTTGCGATGTGTGCCACAAGTGCATGGAGCAAGTAAAGATGCAATTGAATATGTCGCTAGCGTGTTGACTACGGAATTGAATGCTGTAACAGACAATCCTTTAGTTTTCCCAAATGAAAAAGATGTTATCTCTGGTGGCAACTTTCATGGACAACCCATAGCTATTGTGATGGACTTTTTAGCCATTGCTGTGAGTGAGCTTGCAAATATAAGTGAACGACGTATTGAAAGAATGGTTAATCCACAACTTTCAGGCGGTTTACCTCCATTCTTAGTGGAAAAAGGTGGGGTAAACTCTGGCTTTATGATTCCTCAATATACAGCTGCTTGCCTTGTTTCAGAAAACAAGGTGTTAGCTCATCCTGCAAGTGTTGACTCCATCACGTCTTCAGGCAACAAAGAAGACCATGTGAGCATGGGAACTACAGCAGCTAGGAAATTGGTTGAAATCATCAAAAATGTTCGCCATGTCTTAGCTATTGAATGGTTAGTTGCTGCCCAAGCTTGTGATTTACGAAAGATAGAAAAGCTAGGGAAAGGCACTGATAAGGTGATGAAGTTAATTCGCAAAACTATTCCATTCTTAACAGAAGATAGGTATTTGCACGAAGACATTATGAAGGCAACAGATATTATTAGTAGTGATGAAAATATAAATGAAATTGTTGATTTTATCTGCCCTGAGGTTATCAATATATAATCAGGGAAACTCTAAAAATATCTCTACGGGCTTTTGTACGTCAGATAGCTTTTTGCTTCTTTGATTGAAGAGAAAGTTTGTTGGAGTGTAGCTACATTCCAACAAATTCTTTACGTCGCAGTAGCTTTAGCTCCTGATAGGTTGTAGCCACGTATGTGGCTACACTAAAATAAATTTCCTATCCTCGCCACTCCTTTAGGAGTGGATGCTACGCTAGCGGTAGCCTAGCTTTAATCGGCGGTTTCATATAACTTGTTATGATGAGTTTATCTTGTTCTTATATTTTTTCTGTTTTTTCTCAATGTAATATAACTACATTTCTATTTTATCTTCTGAAATCTCCAAATTGTTACATTAACTTGTGTGGAATGGTACAATAAAAGGGCAGTGTAATTAGCTAGAAAAATAGTATAATAAAAATGGAGCATAGAAAATAATTTACATTGGGTGTTGGACACAATCTTTAACGAAGATTATTGCCTTGTAAGGAAAGATAATGCAGCTACTAACATGAGTGTCTTT
>CAJPOH010000017.1 GCA_905372205.1 uncultured Treponema sp. | reverse complement strand
CTATTGCATATTGTTTCTCATTTATCTTTTTATTTCTCAAATCAATTTTAAATTGGGGAGAGGGGAAGTAAACACTGTTAAAAGCTGATAGTTTATTCATTAGCTTTTCTTCAAATTCTTGTATTTTACTTTCATATACAAAAAAGGATAATTTATTGGTAATTTCTTTTATTTCAGTTTCAAGAATAGAAAAATCACACAAACTTAGTTTAACATTAGAAATCATTGCATTAAAATTAGAAATATCTACACCTACAGCGTGCATTCCTTTTTCATTAGCTTCCACCAAAGTTGTTCCCGAACCACAGAAAGGATCTAATATCACATCTCCTTTATTAAAAAACACTTCTTGTTTGAAAGTATCTGTATGACTATCTAAAAAATATTCAACAAGTTGCGGTATAAACTTTCCTTTATATGGATGAATCCTGTGTACATGCTTGGTCGTTTCTGCTTCTTTATATTTTTCAAAAGATAGTGTCCAATTTATATCCTTATCCAAAGACGACTGCCATATTTTTTTACGCTCTGTGCTTTGACTTTGATAGTAGTTTACTATTTCATTTTTTGATACACACAAATCCCCATCTCGATTAAATCTATTTATTCTACCATACTGAATGAGATATGAAATATTAGAAGGTGTAATATTTTTTTGTGTTATGGTTTTTGCTAATTGAATAGCTTCTGCAATACATATCAAATCCATTTTTTTAACTTCCTTCAAATTTCTAAAACGAAAATCTTCCTCTAAGCCAGTATGTGCTTAAATCTTTCATTTGAGAAAATTGTCCTTTTCCGTCTTTTCCTTTCGTGTAGACATCAAAACCCGTTGCAATATGGAAATTGTCTGTTATAGCATAGTCAATTGAGTATGTTGAGAATGTGTCCCCATAATTCACACCTATTGCCCCTGTTATGCTAGCTTTGAGTGTTTCTCGCAAAAAAGATTTGGAGAAGTTTAAGCTAATTGTGCCTTGATGTAGTGGGCGAGCTATATCATCTTTGTGGTCCAAAATTAAGTCTTCAAAATATTGAGCTGAAAGAGTCCAGCCACTCCTATTCCAATCGAGCCCTGCCAACATCAATAATTGATGTTTTCTTAAAGGTTTATTAAAAGGGAGTGCAATAGGTCCTTCTGGCAAAGGATATTTTGGCAATGCTCCAAATTGCTCTTTTGGTTCAAAATAACGCCCCCATACATAAGCTGCTTCATAGCGAAGAAGCACATCACCTATAGGAATTGCCCCATCTGTTCCAAACATTGCAATTCTATAATATTCAGGAGTTATATTTACATCTATTGATTTGGGCACATTTTGTTCCCCTATTGGATGTGGAAAAGTCTTTTTTTCTGTATTCAGAACTCCTTCTCTTACAAACATAGGATTTTTGTCCCAGCCATAAAAGGCAGAAAAAGAAAAATCTATGCGTGGCAAGAAAAAAGAAAAACGCATTCCCATTTCTGTGTCTAAAACATGACGAGGCGTTTTTGCTTCATCTTTTTTGTAACCGATAGGAAGTGTAAATATACTTGCCTTTTGCTCAGTTGGCAAGTCTATATAAAACGGTGGCTTATTTTTCCCAAGTTCAAAAGAAAATGGAGGCAATTTATTTGGTGTGAAGAAAGGAATAACCATAGCATCAAACGTAAAAATATCGTGAAAGAATTTTACTCTAATTCCATCACTTGGAAGAAGAGAATCATCGTTTGTTACGCTGGTGATTTCTCTTGTGTCTTTTGCAGCAATTACATTTGTAAGCGTAAAACCATCGGCTTGTCCCCAAACAACATGCTGGCGACCAATGCAAAGTTCAAAAATGCTATTTGAATATTTATAGTAAGCTTCGTTTAAGCGAAATCCTGTTCTTTCTTTGTTTGGATAATTATATTCTGCTGTTGCAGAGATTTTTGCAGATGAGCCATACAATGACATTTTCACAAAAGCTGAAACAAAATTGCGAGAGGCAAGATAATCAAAGTTTTTAAGGAAACCTAGTCCATGCACACTCTCAATCTTGCCACCAAAGTCAAATTGCAAGCCTTCATCATCAAAATATGAGTCTTCTTCTGTATAGACTTCATCAGAAGAAGACTCCTCCGTCTCTTCCATCTCTTGTGAATAGGTTAAGCAAAACCCACCCATAAACAAAAGCATTAAGCATAATGAGAATTTTTTAATCATAATTTTATTTCCTTAAAGATAAGGGAGCAAAGAAAACACTGATTAAAGATAGATTATTATTAATGATGTAATTTTTATATTTAATCAGTGCCTACCAGTTATTTTAATGTGCCTGATTCCAGGGTTGAAACTCTAAAAAGCTCATCTTTTAACGGCTTATTGTTTTCGATCTTTTTTGTTTCGATGATTGTCTTATGCTTTTTTTGAAAGTTTTCCATTTGTATTTTTTCTATTGTCCAAAGACCATCAATCTTTTTAAGAGATTGCACTTTCATTTCCTTTAATAATGCAGATTGCTTGTCATAAAACTCTGCTTTTATAGGAATTAAAGATTCTTGGTCAATCCACGAAACAAACTTAGAATAATTTGAGCGGATTTTAGGAAGTGGAATTGATTCAACTTTCCAGCACTTCTTGCCATTCACACTTTCTTCACCAAGCAATGTGTACGTGTAATCTTCAATTTCATGACCTGACATATCATCGTAAGTAAAGTCTGTACCCATAAAGTCATCACCTGAGCTTGAACCAGTGATTCTCCTTGACTTTTTTAAGGATGGCATATACAGCCAGCGGTCATCGTTTTTGCCTATTTCTTCGTAAGAAATTGAAAGATAACCCACGCCCTTAACATCTGCCGGTTTTAAGAACACCATAACACTTTTTTCGTCTGTTCCATAGTCTTTTTTGTATGCAGAAACTTCACGTACCCTTGTATTTCCACGTGAATTGATTAGTGTCATTTCAATCTTATAGCTTGAAGTTTTAGGCTTCTCACGATTTTTAGATTTTAACATTATATCTTTACCTGTCAAACTTTGTGCTGACAAACAGAAAAGACAAACAACAGAAAATAACAAACAAATAGTATACTTTTTCATAACATACCTCTTATAATTAGAATACACTTACAAATATACTCTTTTAATATGAATAAAGCAATAGTTTGACTGAAAAAAACGTTAATTAAAGTCTTTGACACGGATGCAAATTCGAATGAGGTTGCATTAAAACAAATTCCTGCTTGTGTCCACTCTTGAAAGAGTGGACACAAGGCGACTATGTATGTAGTAGCGATTCAACGAATTTCCGAAAATAAAAAAAGCATTAAAAAATCAAACTATTTGATTTTTTAATGCTCTATAAATTAAAGAACCTTCTTATTATTTTTTTCCTTTATCCAGCCCCATAACATAAGTTTTTATTGGTGGAAATCCATTAAACTCAACAGAGGCATAACTTGAAGTGTATGCACCAGTACTCAAAAAGTATACCCTGTCTCCTTGTTTTAGGTTTGTTGGAAGTGAACATCTGTAATCTTCATACATTATGTCCATACTATCGCAAGTAGGGCCTGCAACAATGGCTTCACCATATTTTTTGCATTCTTCATCTTTGTCTGTGATGATTGGATATTTTATTGATTCGTTCAAAGTTTCAATAAGACCATTGAAAACACCTGTGTCAAGATATACCCATCTATAGAGGGCAGTGTTATTTTTTCTGGAGATCAATACTACTTCAGAAGTTAGCACACCACTATTACCTACCAAAGAACGTCCAGGTTCAATAATCACACGCGGAAGATCTTCGCCAAAATCTTCTTCCAAATAACGAGTTATTTCTTTCGCATAGTCAGTTAAATCGTTTGCAGGTGTTACATAAGCAGCAGGAAAACCACCACCCATATTTATCATCTCAAGCTTAATTTCTTCTTCCTCTTCAAGAGAATCCATTAGATATTTTGTTTTTGCCAATGCATCATTCCATTGTCCAATATCTCGTTGTTGGCTTCCGACATGGAAAGAGATTCCATAAGGAATAAGTCCTGTATCTCTTGCTTGAATGCAAAGGTCATAAGCCATGTCAGGATGGCAACCAAACTTGCGAGAAAGAGGCCAGTCAGCACTGCTTGTGCTTTCAACTAAGATTCTCACGTAAACACGAGAGCCAGGTGCATATTGTGCAATATTTTTTAAGTCATCTTTGCTATCCGTTGCAAACATTCTGACACCTTTTTCGTAGAAATAAGCTATATCTTTCGCCTTTTTAATTGTATTTCCATAACTCAGCTTATCTGGAGGGATTCCTAAAGATAACACCTTGTCTAATTCATAAATTGAGGCGATATCAAAACTAGAACCAAGTTCAAAAAGCATCTTTAATATTTCCTCGTTTGGATTTGCTTTAACAGCATAATAAACATCTGCATAAGGAAAATTTTTTATTAGGTCTTTATATGTCTTTTTGATTGTTTCCAGGTCGATTATAACACATGGAGTTTGAAGGTTTTTAGAAAACTCCATAATCTGTTGCCATTTAGCATCGCTTATATAGTCTTTTCGCATGCCAGCCCCCAATTGTAAAGAATAAAGTGAGGTGAGATTTTATGACAATATAGGCATAAGTGTCAAGAATAGGTGTTTTCAATAGGATTACACCTTTATCTTAGCAAAAACGATATGTAATTCTTTCCATAGATAAGTTGGAGTTTAAGGAGATGGTGGTTAAAGCTAGACTACAGCAGAGGCGATAGCTATTGGATAAAGCATTTAACCAGCATTCTCTTTAATGTATCAAATTTTCTCTATAGATGTGTTTGAAAGCCTATTTGCTTCCGTAAATATATTCTTGATTATTCTATAAGATCCTAGACCAGCAAACAAAAATCCAAAACCTAAACTAGGTAGTAGAGATTTTATGAAGGATGGATCAGCAAAATATGGTAGAGAAAACTTCGCAAAAGATAAAAAATCTATATTGACTGTCTTTTTTACATCTAAAAATAAGCCTATGTATTCTGCAAAAAGTGTAGCAAAAACTATAGCAATAATATTTATTATAGCTCCTATCTTAGTTGCCTTGCCTTTTCCAAGATTGTAACCATAAAATGCACAGTATGCCACGGCGTATCCTGCCACTGATGCATAAAAATCGAAATAACCTATTAAAATCCAAACTACTGAGCCAACTAATGCTCCTATGATGCTACCCAAAGTTCCAGTTAAATAATGATTTTGTGAATTACTTGCATTTTCCATCTCAGTTTTAAGACTTTCTACACATGTTGAACACACAAAAGTTGGAATATCTTTAATTTTATAAGCATCAGTTTCTTTCATTTCATTGCATGAAAAACAAACGTCTTCCACTTTCAATCTAGTTAAAAGTTCTGAAATATCTTTCAAAAAAAATTCAAATTCAGAATCACTTTTGCCTTGAATATATATTATTGACAAGAGATTTTTATCTACATTATAGGTTTTTATCTTTCCATTAGTTTTTTGCTCATCTAAAAAACTAAATAACTCATCCTTTGATTCGTTTGTAGCACACGAAGTTTTGAGCTGAAGCTCTTCTTTAGCCACTTTATCTTGAGTGATAAGGAACTTATGATTATTTATGCTACCTACCCAAGTTCCATTTACATCCTTAAAAAAGAGTGAGTGTGTGAGTATTTCTTTTATACCATCTGTCATTTAATATCTCCAACCATTTCAGAAATTTTAAGATCACAATCAAAAGAT
Organism: uncultured Treponema sp.; assembly: GCA_905372205.1. GTDB lineage: Bacteria > Spirochaetota > Spirochaetia > Treponematales > Treponemataceae > Treponema_B. The sequence goes on along the minus strand of CAJPOH010000017.1, from coordinate 3,901 downwards.
CTCTTAGTTTTCAGAGATTTTTCGATGCTTTACTTTTAAGCAACTTTGTTAAAACAGTATCAAAAGTATTAGAAAACTTTTGCAAGTCTTTTTGATTAAAAGTTCCCATTTTGTCTGTCATTAAGCCATTAGAGCGAACTTCATACATAAAATCTCGTATAGAAAGACGCTCTCGTACATTATTAGGAGTGAAAAGAAGTCCGCGATCATTGATAACAGCAATGCCAAGTTCAACTAAAGTAGCCGCTAGAGGTATATCCCTTGTTATCACTAAATCGCCTTCTTTTGAAGAAGCCATTATATATCTATCTGCCGATTGCTCTTCTTCACCGGTCTTCACAAATTCGATCAGCTCATGCTTTGCAATTGGAATAAGTCTATTAGCAACAAAAACCAAACGCACTAAAAGTCGCAAAGAAGCTCTCGATATTATCTGGCGAACTCGCACTGGGCAAGAATCGGCATCAACCCAAATTGTCATACACCATCATGCATAACATCGTCAATCTTTGCAATTATTCTCATAGCAGTTGTCTCAATATCAATGAAAGCTTTAGGATCAGTGATAGCTTCCATATTTTCTAGCTTAGCCTTAAAAACTTCATCGCTCAAAAACAAACCTGCAATTATTGCAATCTTCAGCGGATCATCAACATCCGATGTTTCTTTAGCTTTTTCCAAAACTGATAGATAGTAATCGTATATTGATGCAACGTAATCATCTTTTTGATCTGCTTCTAGGTCAAAAGAAGTTCCTAAGACATTTACACTTAAACGGCTTTTTTGCATTTAAGAACCTAGAAGATATCCATTTGTTTGTCAGAATCATCAACTTTTTTTATTTCACTTTCTTCTGAGCTAGTATTTTGTGCGTTTTCATTAGTTGCATTTGAAAGAGACGCTTCCGTTGCTTTACCCAATTCTGATGAGTGTGATAACGAAGAGTCACTAGCCTCTACCTCTCTTGACGAGCTAATAGTTGAAGAATCCTGTGTAACAGAGTTTTCAAAAACATCTAATTGATTTAGAGCATTCATAACACTTTCTTCAATCTTAGCTTGTGAAATCTCAAAAGAATGAAGAACAGATTCTAATTCTTCTATACGCTTTTCGTTTTGTGCTACAGTCCCTTTTAGCAAATCACGTTCTCTATACAAAGACTTCACGACATTGATCAGAGACTCCACTTTTTCTTCTAAAAGTTTAACCTGTTCTATTGTTATCATAGAGTTTATTCCCCTATAGCCTTCTTTGAAGCTTCCACTATAGCCTTAAAAGCTACAGGATCTTCAATAGCCATATTCGACAAAGCTTTGCGATTTATAACAATTCCTGCCTTGGCTATTCCATTGATAAATTTAGAATAAGATAATCCTTCTTGTCTCACAGCTGCATTTATGCGAGTAATCCAAATGCTTCGCATATCGCCTTTTTTATCTTTTCTACCTTCATAGCTATGAACCAAAGCTTTCCTAACAGCATCTTTTGCAGCTTTAAAGTTTGTGCCTCTTCTCCCTCTAAAGCCCTTAGCTAGCTTTAATATCTTTCTTCTTCTCGTTATTCTTCTATCAGTACTTCTTGATCTTGACATTTTTGTTTCTCCTAAATTTTCTACTTAGCTGTATGGCAACAATTTCTTTCGTACAACCGCACTATCTGCATTAGAAAGAATACCAGTTTTTCGTAACTCTCTCTTTCTCTTAGTTGCCTTTTTAGTAAGAATATGACCTGCATTCATCTTCTTATATTTAACTTTTCCACCACCTGTAAACGAAAAACGTTTTCCAGCTGCCCTCTTGCTCTTCATCTTAGGCATATAATTCTCCTTCAGTCATATAAACTATTTTTTAGTCTTTGGAGCGAGCGTCATAGACATATTACGCCCTTCCATTAATGCTTTCTTTTCTATTGTGTATGGTTCTTCTGAGTCTTCAGTTTTAAGACGATCTAAAACAGCCTGCATAACATCAAACCCGAGTTCAGTATGTGCTAACTCTCGTCCCCTGAACCTTATGGTAACTTTCACCTTATCTCCACTTTCCAAGAAACTTTTTACAGCCTTTGCCTTCACATCTAAATCATGCGTTGCAATCTTAGGTTGCATCTTAACTTCTTTCAACAGTTGTTGCTTCTGATTTTTTTTAGAATCTCGAAGTTTCTTTTCCATCTGAAAGCGATATTTACCATAATCTACAATTTTACACACAGGTGGTTTTGCTTGAGGCACAATTTCTACTAAATCCAACCCTAAATCTATCGCTTTTTTTAGAGCCTCATTTATTGGGAAAATACCAAGTTGATTCCCTTCCTCATCGCTCAACCTAACTTCTCTAACACGGATTTGATCATTAATCCGTAAGCTTTTTATATCAGCCACAAAACTCCTTTGTACGCAAAGGTACACATAATCTTAACAAAGAAAATATGTTGTCAATAGTATATCTAATATTATTGTATTGTCAAGACAGCATTACAGCTTGAAAAGCTTTGTTGTTTTTTCAAGACACCCAGCATTAAAGAAATGTTGACTAAAGCTAGACTACTGCTAGAGAAGTGGCGACAAATAGGGAAATTTGTTGGGTTGCAACTACATACGTAGTTGCAGCGTGCCCTTTCGGGCTTTGCAAATCCACTCCTAAAGGAAAGGCGTGGAGTGGAAATTAATTCTATTGTGGTTGCATTGCAACCACAATCTATCAGGGCTAATATTTAATCACCTGTGAAAAACTATTGTCTAGTGAAATCTATATTCTCTTTATATTCAGGCGTATCATCGGTTACTCCTATATATATCTTGTTGGCAGTCATTGTTGTAGATGTTTGTAAAGTTTGTCCTTGAGGCAGACTCAACACAATTGGATTAATATTTTTAAGATATTCAGCTTGTTTTCTCATTTCTTTAATTTGTTCTTCAATTACTAGTGTTATTTTTGCAGGATTAGCTAGTAGCCCTTTCATTTCCTGCAAGCTACGTTCCATATCTGCTTTATCTTGAGGTGAAATGGATGGTTTTTTTAGTAAGGTTTCTAGCTTTTCAATTTCGGCTGGTATGACTATTTCAAGCATTAATTTTTTAAAGTTTTCTAAAGATGTGAACATGCCTTTGCTAAGAGCTTCCTTCATTGCATTTACTGTTTTTTGTATAATTTCTTTCTCTTCTTTGGAAACATCTGGATCTTTAAGTAGTTCTTCGTCATCAAGAATATCAGCTTCAAAACCTTCTTTCATGTCTTTAAGAATACTCGTAGCACTATATTTTTCAATTGCTTTGACACTCTTATCAAGATTTAAGTTTATCTTATCTTCGCTAATACTATATTCTGCAACATAAAATTTGAAGTCGAGATTTTGGGATGCTATCCTACATATATTGGTGTTAGAATCAAATTCTAATTTGCATGTATTACTTTGTCCAGGTCCACCTTGATTTTCAGAATAAACCCAGACTGTGTTTTTAAGACTTTCATTTGCTTTTTCGCTTCCAGTAATGACATCTAAATCAGAATGTTGATTGGGATCTGGAAGTAAACCATTTTGTTTGCTTTGTGGGCATGCAAAAAAAGTAAAAGTAACAGATAGTATTGCAATTGTTTTTAATAAACTAGAAGTTTTGACATAAGCTTTCATAACAGCCTCCATAAACTCTGCCTACACATTTAACATGAATAGACATGTCTTCACAAAAAACAAAAATTTACCAATTACTGTTACAAAGATTTCAAGAATTAGAAAGTATTGCCTGCTAAGGCGAAACACGCATGTATTGCGATGCAATGCTGTACAGCATTCACCCTCGTTGCTGTACAGAATGCGGACGCAATATAGCGGGGTTTGCATACCCAATGCTGATAGTGTCAAGATATGTTCGCAATTTGGTTTAAAAAAGTCATTAAACCTTAAG
>CAJPOH010000016.1 GCA_905372205.1 uncultured Treponema sp. | reverse complement strand
GGGTTCAATTTATAATTTTATCAGCACTTACTACAATTTTTTTAGTTCTTTCATTTTCATTCTTAGTCATTATAAAAATTAAAACTGATCTTTTAGAAAAAGCTACAAAACAAAAAGAACTTCTTATCTTATCAATGGAAGAACTTTCTAATACATCAAAAGATCTTACGCGTTTTTCGCGTCTTTTTGTTGCAACTAAAAATCCAAAATATAAGGAAAGTTATGAATATATACTAAAATGGAGAGAAGGGAATATTCCACGTCCTGATAATGTTAATAAGGCACTTTTTCCGGGAAAAACAATGAGTAGCTTTGTATTATTCAAAGAATTGGGGGCTAAAGAAGAAGAATTAAGGTTATTAGATGAGGCTACAAATATGTCACTAAATCTTGTTTTAAGAGAAAGACAAGCTATGGAAAGTATAGAAAATTCAAATTTTGCCTTAGGACCTGCAACACCAAATATGAATGAAGATTATTTTTTCTTTGCTTTAAGAATACTAAACGATGATGAGTATAATATGCAAGCAGAAAAAATAAACGTGCCAATTCAAGACTTCTTTGAAAAACTTAATTTGAGAACAAAAAAGGATATCGATGATATAAAATATGATTTAAGAATGTATATTTGGCTTATCATAGTTTTTCTTTTTCTAAGCATTGTTTTAGTATATGCTATAATAGCGTTTTTAAGCCATTCTGTAATTCATCCTATAATAAATGTTTCCAAATTATTAGAAAATATTTCAATGGGGGATGGAGACCTAACTTCGAGATTGCCTGTCAAGCATAACAATGAGATAGGTTTTTTATGCCGATCTTTTAATCAAACAATAGAAAAGATAGGTGTTTCTATAAAAACTGTTGAAAACAATGCTGAAAAGATGGAAGATATTGGAAATGAACTTAGTTCTAATATGAGCGAAACTGCTTCGAGCGTATACGAAATTAGTTCTAATATTGATAGTGTTAAGCAACAAACACTTACTCAAGCAGCTTCTGTTACAGAAACTGCTAGTACAATAGAAGAAATTACTCGCACAATTAAACAATTGGATGCAAGCATAGAAAATCAGGTAGCAAGCGTTGCAAATTCTTCATCTAGTATAGAAGAAATGGTTTCAAATATTAAAAACATAACAGGTACTCTTGAAAAAACTGATATGTTGATTAAGGAATTGACAGAGGCAACTCGTGATGGCAAAGAAACCTTAACGCAATCTAATTCTGTTACAGCAAAGATAGCAGAAGAATCTGGCTCATTAATGGAAGCATCTAGTGTGATTCAACACATAGCAAGCCAAACTAATTTACTAGCTATGAATGCAGCAATTGAAGCAGCACATGCAGGAGAAGCTGGAAAGGGCTTTGCAGTTGTAGCTGATGAAATAAGAAAACTAGCAGAAGATTCTGCAACGCAAGGAAAAACTATTACTTCAACTTTGAAGCTTTTACAAGGAGAAATTGAAGGCTTGTCAGCATCTTCTAAGATTGTGGATACAAAATTCACTGCTATTTTTGCTTTGGCAGAAGAAGTTAAAGAGATGAGTGAGCGTCTCACAGAAGCCATGCAAAGCCAAGAGAGTGGGAGTAGGGAAGTTTTGACAGCTATTAAGGATATCAATTCTGTAACGAACGAAGTGCAACAAGGCTCTGCTGAAATGCTTAAAGGAAGTGAAGGAGTACTAGTTGAGATGGAAAAGCTGGATGGCTTAACCAGAATTATTACTGATAGTATGAACGAAATGGCAGCTGGGGCTATGCAAATTAGCAATGCTGTTAATGAGGTTGCCGATATTGCACAAAAAAATAAGATGAGCATTCAAAGTTTAGTGAGCGAAGTAGGAAAGTTTAAGGTATAGATATCAATTAGATTTTTTAATATAAAACTTTTCGTGTCCACTCCGTAAGGAGTGGTTGCTACTCTAGCAAGCTGTTGTTGGCGGTAGCCTAGCTTTAATCAGCGATTTCATAACTATATCAACAAGTAAGGATTCTTACATTTCATTTGACATGTAAGGCATTTGGATATAAAATATCTAAGCATAATGGAGGCGTTATGAAACGTTGTTTTGGTGTAAAGGTATTTTTATTGGTTTATTGGTTTTTTGCTTGTAATGGAGGCGTACCATATCAAGATCCTGGTGATGTTATTATAACATTAAAGTCTGATGAACATATCAAAATAAAAGCACCTGAAAGAATAACTATAAAAAAAGGCAAAAGTTGGGAAGAAGTTAGGGGCGAGATAGAAAAGAAAATAGAGGTTGAAGATTATTTTACTCTGGCTCATTGGAGATTGGAAAGTGAAACAGGTGATATCTTGAGAAATTCTCATAAATTTAATAAAGATGAAACAATTTTTGCAATTTCTAGGCAAATAATATATGCAGCCTACACTGTGAAGCATTGTAAACAAAACATAGAGAATGATGATTATACACTTGACTTAAACGAAATTAAGTCGGGAATTGTAGGACATGATACTTTAGCTTCACCAAGAGAATATAAAGGTTTTCATTCAAAGTCTTTTTCTCAAACTAAAATAAGAGAAGACGGTAGCACTGTTGTAGAAATTGACTATGATAGGAATATAACTTCTGTCATATTTGATTTAGCAGGTGGCAATACTACCACTCCACTTGAAACAGGAAAAAATGGAAAAATATTAAAGGGAAGGTTTGATTCAAAAATAAAATTAGAAAATCCCACAAAGGCTGGATGTTTTTTTAAGGAATGGGAGCCTTCTTTACCTGAAACTTTTCCTCCTCAAGATGATGAAAAAGTGTATGTGGCAAAATATAGTTCTTCAGATGATATTGTGCTTATAAATGGGGATGAACGCATTGATATGGCAGGATGGGCAGAACTCAATGTCTTATTTACAAGCTCAAAAACTTGGGGAGATATCAAACTAGAAGCTACACAAAAAGCTCCATTAAAAGCTGAGTGGCAAGGTGGAGATTATGGTATTTATGAGTGGAGAGAAAATGATGAAAATGGCAAATTAATAGAAGACACAACTCCAATAACCAAGGGAATGAGGCTATTTGCCATAAGCAACTATATGAAGTTTGGAATTCAAGGAAACGCTTTAACTAGCTATGATGGAGGAAAACCTAAAGGTAGGATAATAATACCAAAAGAGATAACTACAATTGATAAAAAAGCTTTTTATGAGTGTATTGAATTAACCATTGTTGATTTTTCGAGATGTATAAATCTTGCAACAATTGATGAAGGTGCTTTTCTTCTTGCAAGCTCTCTAAAAGAGATTGATTTATCAAAATGTTCTAACCTTGCGTCAATTAATAAAAGTGCTTTTGAAAGCTGTTTTGGATTAGTGGACGTAAATTTATCTGGTTGTGCTAAGTTATCTTCAATTGGGGAAAGTGCATTTATGAATTGTAATACATTAAAGGATGTAGATGTGTCAGGTTGCACAGAACTTAAAACAATCAACAAAAGAGCTTTTGAAAATTGTTATTATTTACATTCAGTAAAGGGTATTGGTGAAAAACTTAAATCAATTGGAGATAATGCTTTTTCTATGTGTCGTCTTTTAGGAATTGTTGACTTATCAAAGTGCAAACGTCTTACCTCAATTGGTAAGGAAGCCTTTATTTGTAAAAACGCTACTGTAAAATTACCAACATCAATATCTATTATAGGTGATGGGTGTTTTGGTCCTGATGCAGAAACTCATTTTCATTATTGCTGGCGCGTAGCAGTTCCAAATGAAGCTATAAAGCAAAAGGTTATTGAGTCAGGTTTTCTTGAAGGAAGAATTATTTCAGAATTTTAAGCTTTTCTAAAATTGTGGTTAGTAGCTTCAATGCTACTATTTGAGGGCTTTTTGCAATGCAATAGGGCAATCTTGAAAGAGTCAAAAAAGGCTCTTTCAAGATATTTGTACTTCTAATGATAGAATGCTTTATATGCTTTATATGCCATGTAAAGATCAGCCTTACTTGCAAGTTCATAAGGTCCGTGCATTGAAAGAACAGGAACGCCGCAGTCTACAACTTCTGTTCCATATTTTGCCAAAATGTATGCAATAGTTCCACCGCCTCCAGCGTCAATCATGCCAAGCTCTGAAGTTTGCCATACGATGTTATTAAAATCAAAAATCTCTCTAACAAACTGTAAGAATTCAGGGTTAGCATCATTTGATCCACCCTTTCCACCTGAGCCTGTATACTTGTTGATGCATACACCATTTCCCATATAAGCTGTATTCATTTTTTCGAACACTGAAGGAAATGCAGGATCAAAACCGGCAGAAACATCAGCAGAAAGCATTTTGGAACCAGCTAAAGCATGACGGACTTGGACATCAGAATAATCACCTTTAAGTGATAACAAATCTGCAATCATATTTTCAAAATAATATGCTTGCATACCAGTGTTTCCCACAGAACCTATTTCTTCCTTATCTGCAAATATGGCAACTGATGTTATATCAGGATTTTCAACTTCAAGAATTGCACGTAGTGTTGTATATGCACAGATTCTATCGTCATGACCGTGAGCTGCAATCATAGCACCATCAAGCCCAACGCTTCTAGCTTTGCCTGCAGGTACAATTTCGAGTTCTGCAACTCTAAAATCTTCTTCAAATATTCCATACTTTTCGTTGAGAAGTTTTAGCACGTTCTCTTTGATGATGTTTTCTTTTTTCTTATCTTTTTCTGACTTTTTACCTTTAGGTTCAACTTTCATATGTCCTATAACTACGTTTAATTGTTCGCCTGTAATTGCTTCTGCCATAGTTTCTTGCATTTGTTTTCTTGAAAGATGAATCAATAAGTCATTGATAAAAAAAACAGGATCATCTTCATCTTCACCAATACATATTTCAACCTTCTTCCCAGATTTGTTAAAAACAACGCCATGTATTGCAAGAGGTATGGTTGTCCATTGATATTTTTTAACTCCTCCATAATAGTGAGTCTTCAAAAAAGCTAGACCTGCTTCTTCATAAAGTGGATTTTGCTTAACATCGAGGCGTGGACTATCTATATGAGCTCCAATAATGTGCATCCCATGAGTCATATCCCTGCCAATCACCATCATAACAACAGATTTATCCTTGTTATTTAGGTATACTCTTGTACCGGGTACAAGACGCCCCCTTTTCATAACCTCGTACATACTCTTAAAACCATGAGCTTCGGCTAACTCAATTATTTGTTTTGTACATTCACGTTCCGTTTTACCGTGGTTTAGAAAATCCATGTAATCATTTGAAAGGTCGTGTAATTCTTGCATTTGAGCATCACTCAAACCTTCCCATGCCGATTTTGGCTTATAACATAAGTCCATTTTTTCCTCCTATTTTTATGCAACAACTTTTTGAATTATTAGAAAATTCAAAAACATTACACTTCATGGTTTTATTGATTTTATGATGTTTGTAGAACTCTTATTTTTTCCTGAACTCCCGGATAATTTGGAGATAGACGTAAGACAGCTCTATAAGCATTAATCACATTTTGTCTATCTTGGGCGTTTGTTCTATCCATGCTGTTTTCTTTTGCAACAGCCAAGCGATACCACCAAAGAGGGCGTTGGGAGTTAAAACGAACTGCGATGGAGTAGGCAATATCAGCTTTATTGTATTTTTTTTGCTTATCATATATTTCTCCAATAAAAAAATAAGCATCTCCTAATCTATCTCCAGCTTGATTTGAATCTACGTATTGTTCAAGATGTTGCAATGCTTGTTTGTATTTTCCAAGATGAAAGCATGCTTCCCCTGCTGTTTCTATTATGCGTAAATCTTGTGTTATATTTAATGCTTCATTGCAGTATTTAAGCACTTCATTATAGCGTTTAAGTCTCAATAAAGACCATGTGCAAACAGTATATGAATCTAAGTTGCGTGGATTTTGAGATAGTTCAGCAAGACAAATGGCAACGGAGGCTTCGTAAGCATTTTTTGCTTCTTCGACTCTTCCCCTTTCATCTAAACTCCTACCATCTCTAAATAGCTTTAATGCATCCGGTTTTCTTTGTTGAGCTGATAAAGACAAAACACCACACAATAGGTAGACAAAAAACAAATGGTTTTTTTTCACTGCATCTCTCCAATGTTTTATTGGTATCGTCACATTATAGAAAAAAGAATGGTATTATTCAAGGATTCGAATTTGTTCCATTGCTATGCTTTGGTTGTAGTAAGGTTAGCTAGGATGTTACTTCCTTCATGAATTGCATCGCAAAACACGCATGCATCGCTATGCAATGCTGTACAGAATGCACCCTCGTTGCTGTACAGCACGCGACCTCAATATAGCGGGGTTTGCACCCCCAATGCTGTACAGGATGGGGGCAGTACATTAGCTAATGTACTGTTTTCACATCCCCTAATGTACGGTTATAACATTTTCTAATGTACGTTCAGAATATTTGTAGTAGAATAAGCTCAATAACGATAGAGCTTACTAGGTGAGTTTTCTCTTGGTTGGAACGAGAAGCTTCATATTTAGTAGGCATTAATGGATGTTGTCAAACAAATTTATTCATAACAACTTCCACACCTTGTTATCTTAACTTAAAAAACTCTTATTTGCAAGTTTTTAAGAAGATTTTAATCAAAATGAGACGTTGACAAAAACAATGTTTTTTTGGTAAGATACCTCTCCTATTGAGAGGGCTTGGGTTGAAGACTGTGGTTGTGCATCCTCATGCTAAAATCAACTTGCATCTTGAGGTTGGGAATAAAAGAGCTGATGGTTTTCATGAAATTAGTTCTTTGATGCAAGAGATTTCTATATCTGATGATATGGTGGTTTCTCTTTCTGACTCTGGAACTCGTATTGACGTTGCAGGAATGAGTATAGGGGAAGAAAATTCTTTAAGCAAAGCTATTTCTGCTTTTAAGGATGCTACAGGTCTCGAATTTGCTCTTAATGTTTCTTTGATAAAGCGAATTCCTATAGGTGCTGGGCTTGGAGGAGCTTCTAGTGATGCGGCTTCTCTTATTTTAGCGATGAATGAGTTACTAAATACCAATCTTAGCTATGATAAACTTTTAGGAATAGCTCTGAGAGTGGGGAGTGATGTTCCATTCTTTTTGACTGGCGGTAGTGCTAGGGTTGAAGGAAGAGGAGAAAAGGTTTTTCCTTGTGTTTTGGATACGTCTTATGTGGGCGTTCTGGTGCATCCTGATTTTCCTAGCTTTACACAAGAAGCATATAGCATGCTGGATGTTAGAGATGAAGAGATGAAGGAAAGGGTAGAATTGAATTCGGTTTTTCCTTTTTCTACTGAGGTTTTTAATAGTTTTGAAATTCCTCTTTTTGAAAGATATCCAGTGCTAAAAGAGATTAAGGAAGATTTTTTGACATTTGCGAGTGATATGAGCCTTATGACTGGAGCAGGATCTAGTGTTTATGGACTTTTTAGATCTTGGGAAAAGGCTAGGGGGGCTTACGCATTGTTTTCAGAAAAATGGAGTAATTGTGATTTTTTTATTCCTATTGAAAAATAGAGATTTTGATGATACAATACATCCGAGGGTATAAGGCATTGTTGTTCGTAAGGCTTTAGGAGGATGTTATGGAAATAACTGACGTGCGAATTCGCAAATGTAAGGATAAAGCTAAGTTAAAAGCTTATGCTAGCGTCACTTTTGACGATTGTTTTGTTGTGCATAGTGTTGGTATACTAGAAGGTTCTAACGGGCTTTTTGTAGTTATGCCGAGTCGTAAGGTAGGAGAAAACGAGTTTAAGAACGTCGCACACCCTATAGTTACGAGTTTTAGAGAAAAAATGTCTAAAGCAGTTTTAGATGCATATAATGCAGCTAAAGATGATGAAGACTAATTGTTTGTTATAGACTTCTTGTAAGTTTCTTTGCTTGCAAGAAGTTTAAAAATAACTTTGGGACGTCGGCAAGTGGTAAGCCAACGGCTTTTGGTGCCGTCATTCCGTAGGTTCGAATCCTACCGTCCCAGTTTTGGATGTCTTTTGAGAGCGTGTGTTTTTGAAAGATTTTTTATTTTAGAGTGAGCCTTGCTCTATTTTAGGGAGTTTCCTTGTATGGAAGAGAAAGTATTAAATGCAAATCGCCGTGTAGTTTTGACTAAATCAAATCTTCTATCTTTGAGAAAACAAAAAAGAATACCTGCTGTAATGTATGATAGGCATGGTAAATCAACATCTGTTGATGTTTGTGAACTTGAATTTGGGAAGTTGTTTAAAACAATAACCGAAAGTACAATATTGAAGATTATGCTTGAAGGTGAAGAACATGAGGTTTTTGTTAAGGACTATCAATACGATAGAATAAAAGATAAGATTCTTCATCTAGATTTTTACGCTGTAGAACGTGGTGTGCCATTAAGAACTAAAGTGAAGGTTAAGTTAGTGGGATCTCCTGAAGGCGTGAGAAGAGGTGGAGTGCTTGAAACGGGTGCAACAGAGGTTGAAGTTGAGTGCTTGCCAAAGCACCTTCCTACTCGTATTGTTGTTGATGTTTCCAACCTTGAGTTAAATGCGTCTTTGCATGTTAAAGATATTGCTATCTCTGAAGGTGTAACCATTCTTACTGACCCTGAAGTTACTATTGCTGCCTTGAAGTTTGCGAGCTATGATGTGCCCGAGGCTTCTACTACTTCTGAAACAGATGCAAGTGCTGAAGCACCTGCAGGAAAAGCTTCAGAGTAAGATTTTTTCAATCAACATAGAGGGAGGTGGATTCTTGCCTCCCTTAATTCTTTATGACATCTAAGTTATTCTCAGAAGTTTATTCTTCTCTTTCTTTGCTAGCTTCCATAGTAAAAAGACCGTTTAAGTTGTTGTTGGCAGTCTCGGGAGGTTCTGATTCTGTTGCATTGCTTCATTTGATGGATGAATTAAAGTATAAATTCAATTTTTCAATTTGTGTTGTAACAGTCAACCATAATATAAGAGAAGCGGAAGAAAGTAGGAAAGATGCCGATTTTGTGAAGGAACTATGTTCTACAGGGCTTAAAGAGAAAATTGAGTGTGTAGTTGTAGAACTTCCAAGGGGTAAGATTGAAGCTCTTGCAAATTTGCGAAAAAAAGGAATTGAGGAAGCTGCAAGGTTTATAAGGTATAAGATTTTTGAAAAAGCTAAAGATTTTTTTAAAGCTGATTACGTTTTGACAGCACATACTAGAGATGACTTTTATGAAGGCGTTTTGCTTTCTTTTTTGAATGGTTCATCCCTTACTTCTCTTCTTGGGATGAAAATGAAAAGAGGTTATTATATTAAACCTCTCCTTAATGTAGAAAAGGAAGAACTCAAAGCTTATTTGCTTGAAAAAGATTTGAAATGGATGGAGGATGCCACCAATCATTCCTTAGAATATCTTAGAAATAAAATTCGCCTTATTTTAATCCCCGCTTTAACCCAAACTTTTCCTGGTTGGAAGGGGGGGGTATGCAAAACTTTATCAAGACTTTCTCTCGACGAAAAATATATTACAACTACTTATAGTGCTTTTATAAAAACAATAGATTATTGGAGATGTGAGAAAGAAGGGGAGATTTCTTGTAGGGATGGGGAATTTTTATCAATGTCTGATAATTTTAAGATTAGGTTTTTGCAAGAAGGGTTTATATTACTAAAAATAGGTTATAGAGTAACTTGTTCTTCGTGTTTTAATCTAATAAAACCATATAATGAGGGAACGTGTATTTCTTATAGTGGTATTACACTCTGCATAAAAAATGGAAAACGTTTATTGCAGAAAAAAGAACTTGAGATAAACACAAAGGTTAAAAATGGCTATATGATTTGGGTTGAAGGAAAGACATCGTTTTCAATTGGAAAACAAAAAGTCATTGTGAAAGAAAGTGAAGAAAAATAT
>CAJPOH010000015.1 GCA_905372205.1 uncultured Treponema sp. | reverse complement strand
GAGTCTTTTGTGATTGAAATACTAGGGGGTGGAGAGTGTCCATTGGTGTTCAAGATGTGAAACGCGAGTATTTTGGTAAGCAGATTCCTGAGTTTAAGGATTTGCCAAATCTCATTGAGATACAATTATCGTCTTATAAAAAGCTGTTGGAGTCCACTATAAATTCTGAAGGTGAAAACCAAATGTCAGGATTGGAAGAAGTACTCAGATCCACTTTTCCTATTACCAGCCCTAATGAAGATATGGTGTTGGAATTTCAAGGATATTCTCTTGACTACGAAAACAAAAAGCTTTCTGAGGTCGAGTGTAAACGCAAAGGGCAGACGTATTCAGTTCCCTTAAAGGCTCAGATTGACTTGTTTTTTACAGAAACAAAAGAGTTTCGTCGTAAAGATATTTACATGGGGGATATCCCATTGATGACAGAGCGTGGAACTTTTATCATTAACGGTTCCGAACGTGTTGTTGTTTCTCAAATACATCGTTCGCCCGGTGTTATATTTTCCAGAGATAAAGATGTTTATTCAAGCAGGATTATTCCATACAGGGGAACATGGCTTGAATTTGAAATTGATCCTAAAAGAGAGCTTATTTATACAAAGCTTGACAATCGAAAAAAAATACTTGGCACTATGTTTTTACGTGCTTTAGGTTTTGGAAATAGAGAAGAACTTATTGCAATGTTTTATAAAACTAAAACTGTCGAAGTTCCTAAAGATAAAACTCAGCATGAAGTGTTAGTGAACCAAGTTTTTGCAAAGAATGTTTTTTATAAAAATGAAAGTGGAGAAGTTGAAAAGCTATTTAAAGCTGGCTCTAAGATTCTTCCTCACAATCTTGCAGATTTGGTGCAAGCGGGTATCAAATCCATTGAAGTTATTGATTTTGAAGCCGAAGGTTCGTTGAATTCTCATTTGATTTTGAATTGTTTTGAAAGAGAAGAAGATAAGTTTACGCCAGATCCAATACTCAATGATGAGCCTACAAGGGAAGAGGCTATCACAGAGGTTTATACAGTATTGAGACCAGGTGAGCCTATATCTTATGATGTTGCAGTTGAAGATATTCATGCAATGTTTTTTACAGCTAGACGTTATGATATTGGTCGAGTTGGTCGTTATAAGTTAAACAAAAAGTTTGATTATCCAAACCCCACAAAGAGTACTACATTAATTAATGATGATATAATATACACAATGAAACATCTAATTAATGTTTATGATGGAAATGAGAATCTTGATGATATTGACCATCTTGGAAATAGGAGAATTCGCTCTGTCGGAGAGTTGATGACTGATGTTTTAAAGAAGGCGTTTTCTCGAATGGAAAAGATTGCAAGGGATAGGATGGTTTCTAAAGAAAAAGAGACATTAAAACCTCAAGATTTAGTTTCTATTAAGCCTGTGGTTGCAGCAATTAAAGAGTTTTTTGCAAGTAGCCAGCTTTCACAGTTTATGGATCAGATTAATCCATTAGCAGAGCTAACGCACAAGAGAAGACTTAGTGCATTGGGACCTGGTGGCTTAACTAGGGATAGGGCAGGTTTTGAAGTTCGTGATGTTCATTACACTCATTATGGAAGAATGTGTCCTATAGAAACACCTGAAGGGCCAAATATTGGTCTTATTGTTTCTATGGCAAACTATGCACGTGTTAATGATTATGGTTTTTTGGAAGTGCCTTATGCTAAGGTTGTGGATGGTGTTGTTACAAAGGAAGTTGAATATCTTTCTGCGATGGACGAGGATAGGTATTATATAGCTCAAGTTTCAGATGCAGTTTCGCATGATGGAAAGATTAAAGGAGATCAAGTTTCTTGTAGAAAACAAGGGGATTATGCTCCACGAAGTCCAAAAGATGTTCAGTATATGGACGTTTCTCCAAAGCAGATAATTTCTGTTTCGGCTTCTCTTATTCCGTTTTTGGAACACGATGATGCGAACCGTACTTTGATGGGTTCTAATATGCAACGCCAAGCTGTTCCTCTGCTTTTTCCAGAAGCTCCTATTGTTGGAACAGGTATGGAAGGTAAGTGTGCTAGGGATTCTGGTGTTTTGGTTAAAGCAAAAACTGCAGGCGTGGTTTCTTATGTTTCTTCAGATATGATTAAAATTAAGGCTAGTGGTGGGAAAGAAGAAACTTATAGTCTTTTGAAATTTCAGCGTACGAATAATGATACATGCTATCACCAACGACCAATAGTCAGGTTAGGAGATAAGGTGAAAGCAGGACAAGCTATTGCGGATGGCCCTTCTACGAGTAACGCAGAGTTGTCATTAGGAAGAAATATACTCGTAGGCTTTGTGCCATGGAACGGGTATAACTATGAAGACGCTATTTTGATTTCTGAGCGTGTTGTAAAAGAAGATATGTTTACTTCCATTCATATCAAGGAATTTACAACAGAGGTGAGAGAGACAAAGCTTGGTTCTGAAAAAATGACTTCTGATATTCCTAATAAGTCTGAAAAAAGTTTGGATGATTTGGATTCTGAAGGTATTGTTAGAATTGGTGCTAAGGTGCGATCTGGTGATATCCTTGTTGGAAAGATTACTCCAAAAAACGAAACTGAAACGACGCCTGAGTTTAAGTTATTGAATTCTATCTTTGGGGAGAAATCCCGGGATGTGCGAGATACATCTTTGAGATTGCCTCATGGGGTTGAAGGTACGGTTATAGATGTCTTGAGGCTTAGACGCTCTCAAGGCGATGACTTAGCAGCAGGTGTTGATGAAGTAGTAAAGGTTTTGGTTGCAACAAAGAGAAAACTTCGTGAAGGGGATAAGATGGCAGGAAGACACGGAAACAAGGGTATTGTTTCTCGTATATTACCTGAAGAAGATATGCCGTATATGGAAGATGGCACTCCACTTGATGTTTGTTTGAATCCTCTAGGTGTTCCTTCTCGTATGAATATTGGACAAATTTTGGAATCTGAGCTAGGTTTGGCTGGTCTTAAATTGGGACAATATTATGAAAGTCCTGTTTTTCAGTCTCCCACCATGAAACAACTTGAGAGTAAACTTGTTGAAGCTGGTTTGCCAAGTAATTCAAAAGTTACTTTGCGAGATGGCTTGACAGGACGACCTTTTGAAAACAAGGTTTTTGTTGGCGTTATTTATTATTTGAAGCTAGCACACTTAGTTGATGATAAAATGCACGCAAGGAGTACAGGTCCTTATTCTTTGGTGACACAGCAACCATTGGGTGGTAAGGCTCAATTTGGTGGGCAACGTCTTGGGGAAATGGAAGTGTGGGCTTTGGAGGCTTATGGAGCTGCAAACACTTTACAAGAGCTCCTTACTATAAAGAGCGATGATATGCACGGTCGTTCTAAGATTTATGAAGCTATTGTTAAAGGAGAGCCTTCTAATTCTGCGGGTGTGCCTGAATCTTTTAATGTGTTAGTGCAAGAACTTAGAGGTCTTGCACTTGATTTTACCATTTATGATGATAAGGGGACTAGAATTCCTTTAACAGAGCGTGATGCAGAGCTTATTAAGAAAGAGAATAGCTCAGCTGAAGTTGATTTTTAATTTAATGGGAGGGTGTGATTATGAGAGATATACAAGATTTTGATAAGTTGATGATAAAACTTGCTTCTCCCGAAACAATTAGATCGTGGTCTTATGGGGAAGTTAAAAAGCCAGAAACTATAAATTATAGAACGTTGCGTCCTGAGAGGGATGGACTCTTTTGTGAAAAAATATTCGGAACTACAAAAGAATGGGAATGTTTTTGTGGTAAGTTTAAGTCTATAAGGTATAAAGGTATCATTTGTGATAGATGTAGCGTTGAAGTAACTCACTTTAAAGTTAGACGAGAAAGAATGGGGCATATTGAGCTTGCAACACCTGTTTCTCACATTTGGTATTACAGAGCAGTTCCTAGTAGGATGGGGTTATTACTCAATCTTGCTGTTAAGGATTTGCGTTCTGTTTTGTATTATGAAAAGTATATTGTTATAGAGGTTGGAGAGACAGACTTAAAACAAAATCAGCTTTTGACTGAAGATGAATATAATGAATCAAAAGAAAGGTATGGAGATTCTTTTGTGGCAGGCATGGGGGCTGAAGCCATCAAAACTCTCTTGAAAAATCTTGATCTTGAGGCTTTGGAAGCTGAATTAAGACAGAAGATGATCGAAAAGAGTGATAGAAACCTTAAAAACGATCAAACACTTTTGAGACGTATTGAGATTGTCGAAAACTTTAGATTTTCTAATAACAAACCTGAATGGATGATTCTTGATGTCATTCCTGTTATTCCACCTGATTTAAGACCTATGGTTCAGTTGGAAGGGGGGCGTTTTGCCACTTCTGATTTGAATGACTTATATAGAAGAGTTATTCATAGAAATAGCCGTCTAAAGCATATTATGGAATTGGGGGCTCCTGACATAATTATCAGGAATGAAAAGAGAATGTTGCAAGAAGCTGTTGATGCTCTTTTTGACAATTCAAAGCGTAAAAAGATCATAAAAGGTGCTGCTAATAGACCTCTTAAATCCATTTCTGATATGTTAAAAGGAAAACAAGGACGCTTTAGGCAAAATCTTTTGGGTAAGCGTGTTGATTATTCGGGACGTTCTGTTATTGTTGTGGGGCCTGAGTTAAAACTTTGGCAGTGTGGCTTGCCAACTAAAATGGCATTGGAGCTTTTTAAGCCTTTCATTATGAAGCGTCTTGTGGATAAGGAAATTGCACCTAATATTAAAAGAGCTAAAATGCTTGTAGAGCAAGAAGCCACAGATGTGTTTAATATTTTGGACGAGGTTGTTAAAGAACATCCTGTTATGTTAAACCGTGCACCTACCTTGCACCGTTTGGGTATTCAAGCTTTTGAACCAGTTTTGGTTGAAGGTAAGGCTATAAAATTGCATCCACTTGTGTGTAAACCTTTCAACGCTGACTTTGACGGCGACCAGATGGCAATTCACGTTCCTTTAACGCAAGAAGCTCAGATGGAGTGTTGGAATTTGATGTTGTCTGCTAGGAATTTGCTAGACCCTGCTAATGGTAAAATTATTGTTTATCCTTCGCAAGACATGGTTTTAGGTTTGTATTATTTGACAAAAATGAAGCCTGTTCCTAAAGGAAAACAATTGAAGCTTTTTTCTTCCGTTGATGAATTACTTATGGCTGCAGAGAGTGGAAGTGTAGGTTGGCAAGATCAGGTGTTGATTAATTATGAAACTTCACCCGGCAAAATTGAAAGAATAAAAACATCACCCGGTAGGATTCTTTTCAACGAAGAAATGCCAAAAGGCGTTCCTTTTGTGAATAAGGATTTGACAGATAAGGAAATTAGAGCTTTAATCGAAACTGTCTTTAAGACAAATAACTCGTATTTAACTGTTCAGCTTTTGGATAAGCTTAAGGCTGTAGGCTATAAATATGCAACGTACTTTGGTGCAACTCTTAGTATGGATGATATTATTGTTCCAAAGGAAAAAGCAACTATGCTCGAAAAAGCTAATAAGGAAGTTGGCGATATATACGAGCAGTATAAGAACGGTAAGATTACCCATGAAGAAAAGTATGGTAGGGTTATTGATATTTGGTCTAAGGCAAATGATGAGCTTACTACAGTTTTGATGGACTCCTTAAAGAAAGACAAAGATGGCTTTAACACTATTGATATGATGGCAACATCAGGGGCAAGAGGAAGTAGTACGCAGATTAGGCAGTTAGGTGGTATGCGTGGTCTTATGGCAAAGCCAAATGGAAGTATTATAGAGCTTCCTATTCTTTCTAGCTTTAAGGAAGGCTTGAACGTTATAGAATTTTTTATCTCCACGAATGGTGCTAGAAAAGGTTTGGCGGATACTGCTTTGAAGACTGCAGATGCTGGATATTTAACACGTCGTCTTGTAGATATTGCTCAGGATGTTGTGGTGAATGAAGATGATTGTGGCACAATAAATGGTATATATTATTCGGCTGTTAAAAACGGAGATGAAGTTATTGAAGCATTAAGTGATAGAATAGCTGGAAAGTATACACTTGAAGAGGTCTTTCATCCTATAACAGAAGAACGTATAGCTGACATCAACCAGTATATAACTGACGATCTTGCAAAAAAAATTGAAGCTGCAGGTGTTGAAAAAGTGAAAGTGAGAACTGTTTTGACATGTGAAGCAAAGCAAGGAGTTTGTAGAAAATGCTATGGTAGAGACTTGGCTCATAACAAGGTGGTCGAAATAGGGGAGGCTGTAGGTATTATTGCGGCACAATCTATTGGACAACCTGGTACACAGCTTACGATGCGTACTTTCCACGTTGGTGGTACTGCTTCTAAGAGTAGCGAACAAGATAAGATTGTCTTTAATAAATATTCTATCATTGTTAAGGATATAGTTGGCAAGCATATAGTTCTTGATGATGGAAAGATTCTTTTTACTAGAAAGGGGGAACTCATTTTTAATAAGGTTATCAAAGAATATCCATTAAAGAAAGGTGATAAGGTGCTTGTTAAAGATGGAGTAAGTGTGCTAGAAGGTGATCCTCTTTATGAAAATAAGAAGGGGGTAGTGAAATCTGAAAATATTGCTTTGTCTATTGTTAAAGATGACGCAGTTTATCTTGTTGAGAAAGAAGTTAGCACTGAGATAAAGAATGGAAGTACGGTTAAAGTGAAGGTTGGCGACTTCGTTAGACAAGGAGAGGAAGTTGCGAAATTTGATACCTTTGCCGAGCCTATTATTGCAGAAGATGATGGTTATATTCATTTTGAAGATGTTATTGCAGGTACTACTCTCAATGAAGAGATTGATGAGAATACTGGTTTTACAATAAAGAGAATCGCAGATTTACATTTTGATAAGTTACAGCCTCATGCATTTATTTCTGATGAAGCAGGAAATCCTGTTAGTAATACTTCTTATTTTTTACCTGCAGGTTCTCAGATTATGCTTGATGAAGGTGAGAAGGTTAAGGCTGGTACTGTAATTGCTCGTATCTCTAAGGCTACTGCTAAGACTAAAGATATTACGGGTGGTTTGCCACGTGTTACTGAACTTTTTGAAGCTAGAAAGCCAAAAACTATAGCAGTTCTTTCTAAAATTACAGGCACGGTCAACATAAAAAAAGGTGTTATTAAAGCTAAGAGGCTCGTTGTTGTGAAAGATGATTATGGCAACGAATTTAAGCATTTGATTCCTATTGCAAATCGTTTGTTGGTTCGAGATGGCGACCTTGTTAAGGCTGGTGAGCCATTATGTGATGGTAACTTTGATCCTCATGATATTTTAAGTATTTTGGGTGAGAATGCACTGCAGAACTATTTGATGAATGAAGTTAGAGATGTTTATAGAGCTCATGGTGTAACTATCAATGATAAACATATAGGTATTATTGTTAGACAAATGTTAAAGAAAGTGAAGATAGTTTCTGTTGGAGATACTAGTTTCATTTTTGATCAGGCTGTAGACAAGTATAAGTTTCATGAGGAAAATGCAAAGATTACAGCAGAAGGTGGACAGCCAGCAATAGCAAAACCTCTTTTTCAAGGTATTACAAAAGCTTCTCTTAATATTGACTCTTTTATTTCTGCAGCTTCATTCCAAGAGACAACGCGTGTATTGACAAATGCTGCAATTTCTGGAGTTACAGACTACCTAAAAGGTTTGAAGGAAAATGTTGTTATAGGGCATCTCATTCCAGCAGGTACAGGAATGAAGAGATATGGTAATGTGAAATTGTTTGATAAAGATATGGCAGACCTGGATGTGCAGATGAATGAGATTTTGGAACGCAGAAGACTAGAAGCAACTCAGGTAGTGAAAGAAGAAGAGCATGAGTATTTTGACGATGATGAGATTATGCTTGATGATTGATGTTTTTCTTTTATTTTTATAGAATACGAGAGATTATATTCCGTAGTGCTGACGGATTTATTATAAGGAGACGGGGCATATGCCTACAATTAACCAATTAATAAAACATGGACGTAAGTCTAGTGTTGCTAGAACTAAGAGTCCAGCTTTGCAAGCTTGTCCACAAAAGCGTGGGGTTTGCACTCGTGTTATGACTGTGACTCCCAAGAAGCCTAACTCTGCTTTGCGAAAGGTTGCTCGTGTTAGGTTGAGTAATGGTATAGAAGTAACTGCATATATTCCAGGTATTGGGCACAATTTGCAGGAACACTCTGTTGTTTTAATTAGGGGTGGACGTGTTAAGGACCTTCCTGGTGTTAGGTATCATATTATTCGTGGTACTAGAGATTCTTTGGGTGTTGAAGATAGAAAACGTGGTCGCTCTAAGTATGGAGCCAAAAGACCTAAGGCATAACAGAGGGAATATATGGGAAGAAGAAAAATAACAGTAAAGAGAACCACAACACCTGATTCTAAATATAACAGCGTGGTTGTGTCTAAGTTTATTACTAGAATGATGTTGTCAGGGAAAAAAAGTATTACTACAAAAATTATGTATGATGCTTTAGAAAATCTTAAAAAGAAGATAGATGGTGAACCTTTGACAGTGTTTTTGAAGGCTTTGGATAATGTTAAGCCTGTTGTAGAAGTTCGATCTAAGCGCGTTGGAGGGGCTACGTATCAAGTACCTGTAGAAATTGCTGAATCACGACGTGAAGCTTTGGCAATGAGATGGATTATAGGTGCTGCAAGAAAGAGAAATGGACATGAGATGTCTGAGCGTTTAGCTTCGGAATTTGTGGATGCATATAATGGAACGGGTGTAGCATTTAAGAAAAAGGAAGATGTTCATAGAATGGCTGAAGCTAATAAGGCTTTTGCTCATTTTAGGTTTTAGCTTTTTATATAGTGATTTTGTAATAGCTTTGAGTGGTTTTACTACTCAAAGCTATTTTTTTGCTTGTATGGTTTTGAAATCGAAACACGTCTTTACTAGCAGTGCAAAATTGCTATTGATATTTTTACGAATATTTTATAGAATGGATGTGCTTGTATAGGGAAGCATATCATTGAGAGGTGTCCAGTTGACATACGTACTGTCTAAATTTAGACTTACTTACTTACTTACTTACGCCCGTATTCTCTCTAAAGGGCAATTCAACAAGATAAAATCATTTAACATTTATTCTCTGTTTGTGTCTCTTGCTCGTACTGACTTTTTGGCTAAGTGGTTATTCGACGTGAGGCAATTCGTCGTTTTAATAAATCAAGAAAATTATTCTAAAACATTACATATAAGGAGTTTTGTATGAAGAAAACAGTTTTGTTGGCATTACTTGCCTTTCTGGGGAGTATTTTGTTTGCAGATCCATTTGGCTTAAAAATGGGAATGACGTTGGAAGAGATTGCTGAGAAATGTGGAGGTAAAGAGCCTATATATACAGGATTTGGAACTAACTACAAAATAGACCCTATAAAAAAGAATGATGCTTTTGCTGAGTATGATGTAAGTGTCCATGATGATTTTTTTTGAAGAAGGAAAAAGAGGTAAAAGTCATACCTACAGATTTTCGGTCAAAATTGAAATTTATAAAATCACAGGAGAATTTTATGAAAAAGATTAGTATTGTTTTATTTTTTTTCGCTATTAGCGGGTGTCTCGTTTTTGCTAAAGATTCTCGGCCAAACTATGTGTGGGAATTGGCATATCTTGCATATGATACATACGCTAATCGCTGTTCACCTAATAATGTTAAAAATCTTATTGCGGAAGATGTTGAATTTGGTCAAAATGGTTTTCAGGCTGTTAAATATGGGAATGATACAACCATTGTAATATCTTATAGAGGCACAGATGGAGAGTTAGATGATATTTTTGCTGATGTTGGACTGTATTATGGACCATTGAAATATAAAGAAATCTTTGTAGAATATTTAGGAGAACGTGCTATTGATTCACAGATAAGTCAGGCACTTAACTTTTATAATAAATGTATGCGTAATGAATATAGAGAAGTTATAATAATAGGTCATTCTCTTGGTGGTTTTTTAGCACAAATTGTCGGTGCACATTCTGGTAAAGAAACGCATACATTTAATGCACCAGG
>CAJPOH010000014.1 GCA_905372205.1 uncultured Treponema sp. | reverse complement strand
CCATCTTAGCTGCTTCGTACACATTAACTCTACCATAACCATACCACGCAGAAAAACCATTTTCATCATATCTTCCAACAGGGTCTTGATTGTTAGAATCAATCTTATCAGCTGTTTTTTCCAGAATTGCAATTACCTGATTAGGAGTTAATTTTGGATTAAAAGAAAGTAAATATGCAATAAGACCTGTAACAAAAGGAGTCGCCATAGAAGTTCCCGACATATAAAGATAATCACGAGTAGAAATATTATGCAAACTTATGATATTTAAACCTGGAGCTACAACATTGAGCCAAGCTCCACAAGTGCTAAAACCAGCTCTCACATCTCCATCATCTGATGCCCCAACAGTCAAAACACCAGGATAAGCTGCAGGATAGGTAGGCAAAATCCGTCCCTCATTACCATTAGCTACTATAGGCAAAACTCCCTTAGAAAGAGCATAATTTATATGTTCTAGCCCATAACTTCCTGCAAGAACATTGCCTAAAGACATATTGACGGGAATTGTGCCTTGTTCTTCTTGAGAAACTTTAGCTCGCACAGTATCTACTAAATCTCTCAATGAACCATATATTGATTGATCAGATGTCTTATTAGGTGATACCCCTTTGTAAGATGCAAATTTAACATTTTTCCAAGCAACTCCTGCCATACCTTTATTGTTGTTTCCAACAGCACAAATTATACCCGTGCAATGCGAGCCATGACCTCCACCAATATCAGTATCAGTATTACCAATTTCAGTTTCATCAATAATCTTACCACCTTCTCCAAAAGCATTTTTTAATATCTGGACAACCTTAGCTCCGCCTTCATAACGTAAATCCTCATGGTTTGCATTAGTTCCCGTATCTACAATACCTACCCAAACTTTAGCATCCCCATATCCAAACTTCTTATATGCATCCAATGCTTTTGTAATAGCTAGGGCATATTCCTTTTTCTCTCCTACAGGGTCATTTTCAAGATTTCCATCTGTTAAACCAAAAGGTTGTAGCATTCTAGCACGCACATTATCAGGGTAAGGATCTATTATTTCCATTTTATAGTTAGGTTCTGCATAGAAAACACCTTCCATTTGTCTTATTTTTTTCAGTGTTTCAGGATAGGAATTAAATGCTTTGACAGTGAGGTACATCTCACCATCTCTAAAACCTTTTTCTCTTGCCACTTCTTTCACATTCAAGCTTTTTAGTGAGGCAACAAAACAATCAAGTGTTTCATCATTAAGGGAAGCAACCTTTATATTTATAGAAGAATCATAGACCTTATCCTCATCATATCCAAAAAATGCCTTTTCTATTTCGGTCATGTCATTCACTTCTTTTTCTTGTTTTGTTTCTTGCAAAAGATTATTAGAACAAGAAAAAAGAAACGAAACTAAAAACAAAATGTATAAATACCTTTTCATATAACCTCCTATTCAGCCCTTAAACTAAACTCAGCTCGTCCATTCCATGCATTGTTTCCATTTAGCCTATCATTTACGGAGCTAATAATAATAACATTGGACGAAGGTTTATGTATTATCATACAAGGTCTATCATCCAGGTCAGTGCCTGCCTCAGTTCCATAGTCAACAATATCCCAATAATATGCAACTCCTTTTTTATATGTCACTGTATTTTGCCCTAAAAGATTAGCCTGTATTAAAGTGAAAAAATCATTTTCAATCTTTATAATTCCTTTTTCTTGATCCACACTTATAAGTTCTTCAATACTCTTATTTGTAAGCTTGCTTCCTTTCATAGTATAGTTTGTGCCAAGATAATAATTTCCAGAAAGTATAGCATCTTCCTTTTTAGCAAAATAGATTTCAGGCTTTCCATTACCATCATCAAAAACATATCTAAACTTTGAGCCATGCAACACTTGCCCTGCCCTACTCGAGATTAAAAACCCAGCTCTAATTTCCACAGCATCTTTTAATATTTTAGAATTAGAAAACTTAAACACATAACCCAATTTTTTTGCTTCAGATACTGTAATAGCCTTATCAACAGGATATTCCAATAACAAAGATGCACTTTTTGGCACTTTAATTGAAAGGCTATCTGACTTATCTAATTTGCTTTTCTTGTTGTCATTTGTGTAAGCTACTACCTTATATTGATACGTTTTTTCATCTTCTAAGCCTGCATCAGTGTCCGCTACTTCATGTTTTTGACTTTTAGGAGTTTTATAGAGAACATGCTTTATAAGCTTATAATCGCTGGAATCTTCTACACATTTTCTATAAAGATCAAATCCCTTTAGTGAGACCGATGCTCCTCCTTTTTTTGCATAAAAAGAAATATTAGATTTATAGTGAGATGATTTTTTAGTCCCTTCATCTTGACCTACAGAGTAAATATTAGAAGGCGTTGGAAGTCTTTCAAATTTCAAAGACATATCCATTATAGAAAGTGCATCATCTTCATCCGCTATCGCATTTGATGGTCTAATACGAATATGATATTCAAGCCTATTACTTGCAACATCGTAAACCACTATAACCACATCTTCTTCATTTATTAAAGAAGCACTGCTAGTCCAAGAACAAACAGACTTCCACTCATCGCCTGATTTGGTGGAATCTTGATCCATATTTGCCGTAATAACACCAGAACTTGCATCTTCTTCAGTAGAAGGAACAAAACCTATTCCGAGCATTGGGAGCGGAGTGCTAAGATCAAGTTTTTCTATATGAGCTACTGTTGTAAGTTCCATAGTAATTTTTTTCATAACATCACTATTCGTTATATTGCCAGCAGTTAATACTTCTGTGCCAAATTTTACGCTACTAGCTATCGGAGCTATAGCCTTTTTAGTGATTCTCTGCATTGGGCGTTGCACTATAGGAACTACTACTGCTTCATTCCCAATATAATAAGAAATCACATCAGATGCTGCATATTTTTTTACATCATAAGCATCATTTCGCCCTTCAACCTTAAAGTCATAAAAACTATCTTTTTTAAGATTTGTTTTTGCTTTTCCATTTTTCACTAAAATGCGTTTAGGTGTATCTGAACTCTGTGTTTTTGAAATGTTTATATAAGAGCCGTCAACAGCAGAACCATTTACACCATCAGAAAGCACAAAAGTTACTTCAACTTCATCAGCTTCTGGTGATATAGGAACTTCTGGTTTTACATACCTTTTTACAAAAATAGAATAGCTTTCAGAAGGTGTTGCACCTTCATAAAGACCAACTATGATATTATTATTTCCTTCCTTTAGGTCAATATTATAAACACCTTCTGTGCCACTAATATCATCACTTTCAAGCTTCACTTTTATTGTGATGTTAGAAGTTGCTAAAACTTCAAGTTTTAATTTTGAAACATCATTATGTCGAGGGAAGAGTGTTATAGAATTTGACGAAGATAAAAGATGAATTAAGTCATATCCATCAGCTGCTAGTTTTATTAAACCACTACTTAATGGAGATATCTTTCTAAAAAATATTGTGTAGATATTGTTCCTAAGCCCATCTTTAGTGCTTACTACAACTTCAATACCATTTTTGCCTTTTTCTAAATCAAGATTATAAAAGCCATTATTAGCTTCTATTTCTTTTCCATTTTGCTTAAATGTGAGCGTTGCTTCAGTATTTTTTGCCACAACACTAACCTTAACCTTTTCCTGCTGAAATTCCAGAATATCCTTTGTGAGAGTTCCCGTATTTTCATCACAACATTCAATTCCTTCAACCTTAAATGATTTTAATCCTAGTTCTTGCTCACGATAGATAACTATTTTATATATTATTCCTCCTTCTTTTTCAGATTTCACTAAAACATTGATATTATTTTGCCCATAGTGAATAGGAACTTTATATGTATTAGCTACAGTTTTTTCCACTGTTTCGCCACCATTTACAACAGTAACAGTGGCACTTGAATTATGTGGCAAAACGAATAAAGATATCTCGTTTTTAGTTTGCTCTACATCTGAAAGTTCACAAATATATTTCTTATTGAACTTTGAAAGAATATCAACACCATCAACTTTAATCTCTTTTAGTTTTGAGCCTTCTGTGCTAGGAACATTAGAAGTAGATTTAACCACTCTTATTTTGTATTCTTTTGTGGTAGATGGATCTTTTTTTGAGGTTAGAACTATCTTGATATTATTAACACCATCCAATAGATAACAAGTATAGTTTGGAACAGAACCTTTAGCTTGAGCCCCATCAACTGTAACACTAATATCTACAATTTCAGCATTTATTGGCTTTGCAACTAATTCAATAGAATATTTTTCAACTCTACCAAAATCACAATAAAGTTTACTATTCATTTTTGCCAAAATGGACTTGCCATTACATACCAATTTTTCAAGCCCAATAACATCTTTTGGTGGTTGCGGTGCAGGCTCTTGTGGAGTGTTTTGATCTTTACACCCAATAAAGAATAAAACACACAAAATAGATAATAAAAAAAATTTTTTCATAGATCACATCCTCAAGGATATTTTTAGAATTAAGGAAATACTAACCAATTCAGATTTTGAATTAGTTAGTATCTCCTTAAGCACTTCCAATTTAATCAAAATTCAAAAAGAAGGCATCAAGTGATGCCTTCTTTAATAGACTAGGTTACTTATTCAAATGAAATGTGAACCACGTAATTTCCATCTTGTTTTTTTGCCCATTCTTTGTTTACACACCACACAGCAGGGTTTGGAAGAGCAGTTCTACCACCTTCTATTTCTTTAATTCCTACAACCCACTTATGCACCTCGGCTACAGATGCTTGAAACTTCAAAGTAGTTCCTTCAGGAACTTTATCTCCATTTTTAACATAAGAGTTAGTGTCAGCATTCAGGGAAGCTACAGAACTATCAAGCGTAATAGTAACCATTTCTTTGGTATCCAATTGAAAGCGTGGACGTAATACATAGCTATCACCTTCTTTTTTGCAGTATTCCAAGCTAGCTTTTATGACACAACCTTCCACTTTGTCAGTTGCCAGATCTCTTGCTAAAATGTGAGAATCGTCTTTTCCATCAGTAAAAAAACCTCTGATAATCTTTGTGCTATCAGTTAAGTTATATGTAAAAGTAAGCTGTGTTCCTTCTGGAAGTATGTATCCATTTGAAATATCAGTTTGCCCAATTTTACATTTCATATTATTATCAGCCCAAACAACTTTAATCTCATTTATTGGACGTGTTCTGGTAGTAACTTGCAACACCAAAATTCCATCTCTTTCCACAGCATCATTTGCATTAAGAAGATAAAGATCTGACGGAAGAACTGATTCCCATTTCTTACCATTAAAATAGAAATTTTCATCAAAATATTCCTGCAAGTTGGTTATTTTTCTAAAACTTAAGAATGTGTCTTCCTTTATGATTGTTCCACTCTCAAATTTCACTCTTGCAGATGCTGCACCCCTATAGCCTTCAATTGTTTCATCAAATTCAATCATTATATCTTTTCTTGGGTGTGTTGTATAACTAATATTGATTACACCACTTTCATCTGCATCTTCTTCAAGCACCCTGTATACATAGGCAAGAGCAGAAGCACCTGTACTATAAATAGTTGGATTAACATATATTTTTGGAAACCCAACTTTTTTACCATTGACATACCAAGAATCAAGTGCAACTGTTTGGGTAGAAGTTTCACCTTCAAAACCATATTTTGCTTGAATACCCAGACTTTCACCACAAGCAACTTGAGCTCCAGAAGCAACATCCCCAACACCAGGAATAATAACTGTTACATCATCTGGGTATGTAATAGTTATTTTTTTAGTGTGATCAGGTGTCTTATAGCTCACTCTAATAACCTTCACACCATTTTCATCTACAGCATCCTTAATATCTACGGTATACTTAAATGTTTGAATAAAATTATCATAAATAAAAGCCCCTCCTAAAGTTTGAGCAGGCTGTTTTACATCATTGATATACCAAGTTGGTGCGTAAGAATTAGGAGTAAATTTAGAATTAAAAAGAATAAAAGTACCTTCGCTCACCATTGTGCCAGTTTCCATACCATCAGATGTATAGATGTCTTCTTTATTAAAATCTATTCTTACTTGATTAGAGACTCTCTTTTCGCATTTTATAGTGATAATTTTTTTGTTTCCCTGACTCACAGCATCTTTTTCATTTGGACTATAAACAAAGCTCCTAGAAGTCTCCCCTTCTCTGCGTTTATTTCCCACAAACCAAGCATCAATTGTTTTTCCATCTTCTATATTAGCTGTGAATGTTATAACATCTGCAGTGCTTACCTCTTCTTCACTAAAAATTCCTTTCTTATTTCCATCAACAGCAATAATCGCGTCATCATCAAATCTAATAGTTAGTTTAGCAATAGTAGCTTTTTTAAAGGTGATGTCCAAAACTGCCACATCATCTTGTATTTTAGCATCTTTTTTTGCCACTACATATTGCAAAAGTGGAGAAGAAGATAGCGGAACTTTAACGTCATTGATATACCAACTTTCACAAGCTTCTTCTTCCGAAAGAATCATACTAAACTCTAGCTTCTGACCTTCAGTCACCTCATCTCCAGAACGTTTCCACATAGAAGAAACAACATCCTTACAATGAACATCATCCGCAATTTTAAGGACGATTTTTTCAGAAGTTGTAGTGTCAAAAGCAATGTTTAAAACATACATATTGCCTTCTTTTTTGGCATTATCTTTTTTCACTTCATAAACAAAACTTCCTTGTGCAGAATTTGGCAATGCTGTATCATTAACAATCCAGCTAGAAACAAATTGATCTTCTTCAATAGTTTTAACAGAGAAAACTAACTGTTCTCCATCCCCCACTTCTCCTTCCGTATTCACTACAGAAAAATCCTGCCTTACAACTTTTATGCTATCAGAAAAACGTACAATTATCTTATCGCTATCCTGTGAGTGCCTACAAGAAAAAGTTGTGGCAACGAAAGCTACAACTACAAGTAGGCTTATAAATAACTTTTTTCTCATAATTCCTCCTTAAACAAATCTCCTACCAAGCCTAACGACTTATAGTAGGAGATTCAAAAAAGATTTGTTAAAAACTACGTAGGCTATTCCTTCTTTTTAGTCTTAATGTACACAGTCATATCCTTATCGACCATTACATCCCACTGTAGTTCCTCCCCTGTTTCATTCTCTTTTAGGTATTTATCAGCTTCAAAACCTTCATCAAATTTTAGACTTTGTGGGAAAGCTTCATATCCAGATTGACCATCTTTAATAAGCCACCATTGAGTGCCTTTCCAAATAACATGAGTTTTCTTAGACTCCTCTTTTAAGTGCTCATCTCCTGTTACTGTAAGCTTTACAGTCTCATAAGCAGTCATGCCCACATTCAAATCTCCGTCGCCCACAGTTACTGTAGCTTTGTTGGGATTATTAGGATCAATTTCTACTTTGTCAGAAGGATCCCAATATCTCACTTTCAAATTCTCATCAGTGAATGTTACTTCAATAGTGATCTTAGTTCCTTTTTGAACATCACTACCATTTGCAATTTCTTCATTTGTTCCTTCTTTTACAGCTTTAACTTCATACTTAGAAGAATCCATAGGTTGCCATTTATCATTATTCACCCTATATGTAAATCTCATAAGGTTAGCATCTTTAGATGTTGCAAAAATGGTTTGTGAAGTTTCAAATTTGTCATCATCTTTTAGCTCAGTGCCTGTAGTAGCATTTTCACCTTTGTACCACTTACCTAGCTTATAACCATCATCAAATTTAACTCCTTGAATTTTCTCATTCCAACTCAGCATTCTCCACATAGAACCTTTAGCAACAGCGAATTGCACCTTGCTTTCTTCTTTTACGTGCTCATCACCTTTAATAGTAAGCGTTATAATTTCTTCTGCAGTAACATTGATATTAACATCACTTTCTTTAAGAATTACAGACGCTTTTGTGTGGTCTGTTTGCTGAGTAGTTTCATCTTCTATAGCAGGCCAAGCCCAACGTGTAATTCTCCAATTGGAATCATGAATAGTTGCTACAAAGTTAACTTTAGTGCCATATGGAAGCAAAGTGCCACTTGCCACTTCGTCAGTAGTGCCATCTTTAGTCGCTTTAATAGAGATTTTTTCAGCAGGAACATCTTCAACAGCAGGCACTCCATTATTTATACGAGTAATCTTTACGGCATATTCCAACTTTTTCATCTTAATTTTAGACTTAACAAAGATTGTTTTATTATCTTGGAAAGTGAATGTATCAACTAAATCTGCTCCATCACTACTATTTTCAACCCATTTATCAAGCTCATAACCTTCCTTAAATTGCACATCTGTTATGTTTGAAGTTTCTCGTAAGACCTTCCATGAAGTATTTTTAGCAATGCTAAATTTCACCTTACTAGCCTCTTCCACGTGTTCATCGCCTGCAATTGTTATCTCGACTGTATCAACCTTTTTCATTTTGATTTTTACAACGATATCATCTTTGATATTCTTTAGTGTGAATTTATTTGTATTGTCTGCATCCCTATCAAAAGTAATATCAGTAGGCGTAACCTCAATGATGTCAATCTGATAGCTAGGATCTTTTGGCATAAGTTCAAGTATTACATTCTTACCTGTAGGTCCTTGGACATACTTCTTAGATACTTCTAAGTCTACTAGCTCATTTTGATCGTTCATGTATTTAGCTACAACCTTAGCTTTGTCATCTGTAACATATTCACCACTTTCATCCATAATGAAAACAGAGAATATCGACATACCCTGATTCTTTGCTATACATTTAAGACGGACATCTTTTGATGCTTGAAAACTTACCTTGTTTTTATCAGTACTATCTATGGTCAAAGCACTTTGCTCAATACCAGTTACTTCCCACTTGTATAACTCTTTACCAGGATTTGGTTCATATCTATATTTAATGGTAGAATCTTTATCAACTTGCATATTAGTTCCACCTTGAGATTCAGCTTCCTCACCTATGGCAGAATATAAAGTTCCACACTCATAGAAGTTTACTTCTTCAAGATCTTTCCAAAGATAAACCCCTGCCTTCACTCTAACTTTACCATCTGGTAGTGGTGGATCAGGCACCTCACCTGGCTCAAATTCCACTGTGAAATTAATTCCTGTTTCAATATGTTCTTTTGCTACAGTAATAAACACATCTTCTTGTGTATTAGGCACATCCATATTTGGATTTGTGAAAACCCACTGCTTAATTCTGTGTTTTCCATTAAATTGATTTGGGTTTGCAGTGATGTGAATTCCATGTCCTACGGGTACTTCACTACCAGAAACAACTGTTACATCTCCTGCTGATTTATCAATAACCCCCAAGAGTCCTTGATGAATATTATCAGAATCAAACTCATTTACAATGTGATAATTCACTCTCACCGTTGGAACAGGTTTATCCTTCAATTTGAATACAACCATAATATTTTTAGCAACTGTAAGAGTTGCAGTTCTCTTATCTTCAGAAGAACTTGTAACATTTATCCAATCATCAGGTAAATAATCTTCGTTGATGTCAGTAACTTCAAAAGTTACAGTCTTCCCAGCTTCAACTTCTATAGAACCTAATGCCGGAGTAGTAACAGATTCCACTCCATCAGCACTAGCCTTAATTGTTGCCATGTTGAGTGGGTTAGGCCTAAAGCTTACCTTGCATAATTTTTTATCAGGCTCTGGAGTTGGAGTAGGACCTGGAGCAGGCTTTGGATCATCATTATTATGCTTACACGAAACATTCAAAGCAAACATAAACAAAAAAGCAAAAGTGAGGAATCCCCACATTTTCTTTGGATTTTTCATAAAAAACCTCCTTAAAAATATATAAACAAGGCACTAATCCTACATAGGTTTAGTGCCTTATAAAAAGCGAAAAATTTAACTTCTGGTGCAAATGCATCAAACTTGTTTCTTAACATTATCTCCATTTTAGTATTTTTCATTTTATTTGTCAATGCGAGTTGTATCACGTTAATCTAACCGAAAAATAAGATGCAATATCTTATTGCTTTGTTATATCCTTCTTTTCCATACTTCACTTTGTATTCCTTATTTGCAACAAATCTATTGTCTTAAATGAATAAAAGTGCTAGATTGAAAGCGATGTTTCCATCAGATTCAATGCTTTATTTCAAGTTCAACAAAAAATCTTAAAGTACATT
>CAJPOH010000013.1 GCA_905372205.1 uncultured Treponema sp. | reverse complement strand
CATAAAAGCAATACGAACCACCATAAAAACTACATACCAAAAAAATGCAAGCCCTACCAAGCCTGTTTTTCCAAGTAACACTTTCTCTATTCTTTTAAGTTTTATGTTGTTTACTATATTGATTATGATTCCAAGTGAATTGATGATAAAGCCTATAAACATAGTGAATGCAAAAAAATACATAAGCTTCAAAATTGCTCCACTTTCAGGCATCAAATGCAAAATATGGTCTTGGGGTTTTCCAAAAAGCCCTGTAACAGCTCGACTAAAAGGAATTAAAAGAGTGTGATCGGTAAAAAACTCTCCTGTTAAAAGCCCCATAATCATACTAGATAGTCCCATTCCCATAAAAACAAAGCTAAACTTTTTCCACTCTTTTATAAAATAGGCTTTAGAAAAATAAAGAAAAATCCCAACAAAGAAAATCACCATTCCTTGCCCTAAGTCGCCAAACATTATTCCAAAAAGCAACGTGAATAAAACTGCAACTATTGGAGTTGGATCAATGGTTCCATAAAGGGGAATACCATAGCTAAATACCATTCTTTCAAAACTTTTTACAACTTTATTGTGTTTATAATTGACAGGCACTTTTTCTATTCCATTTTTTACATCAGGTACTTCATCAGTTTCATAAGCTTGTATTGCAATGCGTCCTAAAGCAAGTTTATTTAAGTCATTTGCAATAGTGGCAACATCTGATGAAGCAACCCAGCCTCGCAATCTGTATACTTCCTGAGCTTCGTCAAGGCTAAATCTTGCATGAAGAACTTGATATGCCAGCGACATTTTTTTGAGTAAGTCTATTATAAGCTTTTCATTGGAAGAAGCATAGGCACTAGTTTTTTCTTTCAACTCAGCAATATTTTTTCTTTGTTCTTTGATTTTGTCTGTGAGAGCTTCTAAAATATCACCTGGCATGCCCTTAAAGTCTTTGGGAATTTCCATAGGAACAAAGTCAACTTTCTTCAACTCAGTATCTAGTGCGAAACGACCTTTTTTTGAAGAGGCAGCAACTATTTTGGAACCATCTTCATTGAGTGGAATAATCAAAGCTCTACTTCCAACTGAAAAATTAAGAGATTCAAAAGAAGAAGGAGGAATCTTACCTATGCGAATTGTTAAGAATGTTAGTGCATCAACCTCATTGTATGGTAGCTTTAGGCGTGAAAAAGCGTTTGCTTCATTATAGGCTGCTTCAGCTCTTTCTAATAGCAAGTCAAGCTCTGCTTGCGAGTGTTGCATTTCATTCACTTCGTTAATAATTCTTTGTGCCTCATCACTATCTTCTTTGCTTGGGAAAGATGCATCATCGAGAGTTAAAGAGTCTGTTTTTAGCTCTAAATAAGACGCACACACTCTAAGATGATCAAAAATGTCTTTGTATGGGTTGGCAACTTGCGTTTCTTCAACATCTTTCTTATACATTTGAAAAGCACCAGACTTGCCTAGATATTCCATAGCAGTATTAATATCGTCTTTTAGAATGACTAACTCTAACAACTTCATTTTTCTATCTTTACGCATTTTCTTGTACTCCATCTTCCATAACAGCTTCAAAAGGCATGCTTTTTCCAACTTTTAATTTTTCTAATTCTTGCCTTATAAAATATTCTTCTCCACGCTTCAATTTAAAAAAAGAAAATAAAAGAGATACAGGATTACTACTATTATGAAAACTTTTCAAAGCTAAATTGTATAAATATCTATCTGCAACAGACTGTGCATATCGTGGGTCAAGATGCCACTCAGCATCTTCTTGATATGGATTGATTAACCATTCAAACTTCCAATCTTTCCATGCATCTCTATCATTTAGTGTTGCATCAAAAGCAAAATAGCATGGTTCACACAAGAGTTTTTTACTCTTCTTATCCCATGCCCCGAGTAAATATTTTTCTAATTGCTCTTCTCTAAAGCCATAATAAAAGCGAAGTCTCAATACCCAAACTATATTATGCAAAAGGAATTCTTTAGTAACAAGTTTATAACATGCATCATAATCATCTTTAGAAAGAGAATAAAGTGCGTCCCACATTGCCTTATAATAAACATTGTCTAGTTGCATTTCTTTTTCTACTTGTTTTTCAACAGAAACTACATCAGAAAAGTGAGAAAATAAGGAATCTTTTGTTACATCTTTGATTGATGGCCATAAAGACCATTTGAGTGGAGAATAAGAACGTATATCTATGATAAAAGATGTGTCTTCGTTTTTTTCTCTTAGTTGAGCCATTGCGACTTTCAAGTTGATCAACTCGTATTCGTATAGAAGAAAATTCAAAAGATCGTATGATCTATCATAGATTGAAAGAAGTTTTATGTAGTGTTCTATTGTTCGCATTGTTAGTTTTTCTTCCATTAAATCCGTTAAAGAAGCTTCTGGAATAAGTGGTGGGTCTTCTTCGAAAACCACTCTATACAAATCTCCTATAGATTTAGCATTTCGTATTTCTGCAACACGTCCAGAAATAAAAGAAGAAGCCCACATACCATGAGCTTTCGCAAAAACATAGTCTTTAGTGGTCGGATCGTGCATTTTTTGAGGATACCTCTAAAAAAAAGTAACTGTCCAAAACATTATTAAATGCGTCAAAATTAGGCTTGACAGAAGTTAAGATATCTTGATAAGTTTGGAGCTCTTTAGTAGCAGCTGCATCAATAGAGATCTTCTGTTTTTCAAAATCATCCTCTAATCTTGCCACTATTTCGTCATGAAGCAATCTATATTTTTCATCAATTTCTTTTTTTACACTTGTAATTTTGTCGTCAGCTTCTACCTGTGCTTCAAACACCATATTACTAGCATCTTGTTCCACATCTAAGAGACTATTAAATATGTCCTCTTTCATTTTTAAAAATCACTCTCCAGCATAGCCACTTCATACTTTGAAATAAGATTATAAACAGCCTCTCCCGTGTTTTGTTCTAGCATATCATTTAAGAATTTAGTGTCGTTTATAAGTGAATTCACACTAGTTAAGATACGCAAATGTTCATCACATTTTTCAGGATTTGAAAGCAACATAAACACCAAATACACAGGACTCCCATCTATCGAATCGTAATGAATTCCTTTTTTAGAAACACCTACAATTCCTATTGGTTTTTTTAGTCCCACTATTCGAGCATGAGGCAAGGCAATCCCCTTTTTTATACCAGTGGTTCCCTGTGCTTCTCTAGCCAACAATGCTCTTAAAACAGTGTTTCTGTTTGCAGAAGAATCATAGCGTACATAAACATCCACCAATTCTTCAAAAACCTCAGCTTTTTCAATACTTTCTAAAGGTACTTTTATAATATCTGGATGAAAAACACTAGCAAGAAGCATAAAATATTCCTCTTTTTAATTTGCCAAAGTTTCTGCCTACTCAGCTTTCGTCGATTCATCAGAAGTAACTTCGCCAGTAGCAGAAGGTGTTTCGTTAGGAATGGTCTGTTCCGCAGAAGAATTTTCGTCAGAAGGAGATTGCTCTGCAGAAGAAGGATCATCTGTGGAAGGAGAATTTTCGGTAGATGTTTCTTCTGGCATAGCCTCTTCTTTGTTTTCTACCTTTGTTTCAGTGTCATACCAAGGCTCTGCACCTTCGTTTTGAATCTTTTGCCCTTCTTCTTGCACTCCTTGAATACTTCCATAAGATGTTCTATTGAGAAATGCAAGCAAAAAGCTAGAAACAAAAAAAATCGTGACCAAAATGTATGTTGCTTTGGTTAAAACGTTACCTGATTTGGAACCAAAAGCAGAATTACTACCTCCTGCAAAAAGCCCTCCAATACTATCTCCTTCTTCGTTCTGAAGAAGAACCAAAAACACAATCAATAAACAAGCAACAACAAACAAAACTAGCAATATAACATTCAAAGCTACCATAGCCTCTCCTCATTTTAGGGAAAACATCCGAATTACAATAGACTTTGTAGGTTACATCAAAAGATTATTTTAATCAATAGTTCGAATTGTATCCATCATGGATTTTAGCATTATAAACACTGTTTAAAAAGATTACCTATGGATATTATTTAAGAACATTTTTATTAGTTTTGAGGTGCATCAGAAATTATAATCTTTCAATTTCTTCCCTAGACAGTCCTGTCATTTCTTGGATAACAGGAATAGCGAAATTCGCTTTTTTCATGCGTGAGGCAGTAGTTAAAAAACCTCGAGCTTCTCCTCGAGCTTCTCCTCGAGCTTCTCCTCTTTGAATTCCAACTAATATTCCAGCATTATAGCTTTCTTCTCTTTGCACTTGCATATCTAAATCATAATCATATTCTGCTACAAGCATACCTTCGATCTCCTTTGCGTTTTCTACGATGAAGTCTTTTAATATTCCGTGTTTAATGCAATATCTTATTGCTTTATCATACCCTTCTTTTCCATATTTTGCTCTATATTCCTTCACTATTCTTACAAACTCTGTATATTCCTTTAAGATAGGACATTCATTCAATAATTTATCATTTCCTTTTGAATTTAGATTGATTACTTTTACGATAAGCTCTAGCTGAGGCGTTTCAGTTTCTTGAATAAATGCATCAGACAATCTTAATTCTTGTATTGCAGGAAGATTTTCATTGCCTGTGTAAAACACATAAAACTCAGGTGTTGGTATTTTGATTAAAAGCCTAGCATAGCGATCTTTCATCTTTAGGATTTTTTCAAGTATCCGCCCTATATATTGAAGACATCGCAATGGCATGTTTTCGTTAACTGTGGATTGATGCTCTATTAAGAAAATTAGCCTATCCTCTATCTTGCAGGATATGTCATTTTTAATTCCTGTGTATAAGGTGTTTTCTAACTTGATCAATTCAATATTCTCTGATGTTATTGACTTATCCAACGCCTTACATACTTCCAACAATTTATGTATACAAGTTGAAAACAACCAGACAAAAAATGAATCCTGATATTGCCTATTTTGATTATCTTTTTCACTCATAGCCACAGTATAACATAAAAAAAGATAAGAAAACTAGTGATGCTTCGCAACCAAATAACATGCTTTTTACGGAATAAACCCATCTTCTTGCAATAAGCATTAAGAAGACTGTGTTGAAAGAGTTTTATATTTATCAAAAAATGATGCGAAATTCCTCTTTCCTTCAAGCGAGGTGGCAAGACCAAAAACCATACATGAACCCAATGCTATGCATAAAAAGGTGAACGCATATTTATACTTTGTATCCAAATCTTCCGATGTTTGTTAAGTGTGTATCACCTCGTTTTGAGGATGAGAAAATTACGTTTTAGGAGGTTTGTATGACGTATAAACGGATTAGGAAGTCTTTCCTAATTGCCATTTCTTTCCTTACAGTTTGGCTTACCTTTGCGTGCAAAGGGCAAAATGACTCAAATAATCCAAGTGTAGCGGAAGAATTTGCGATTGCTTTCCGTGTGATGCCAAGTGAAGGAGGCAATATTAAAGCAACTGTTGATGGTAAGCCTATCACTAGTGGAGCTTTACTTAAAAAGGACACTGAAGTTGTTTTCAACTTAGAGACTGAAGGTGACTACACTATAGATGAGTGGCTTGGTGCTGGAGTTACTCCTGAAAATGATGACCCTCTAACAGCAAAGCTTAAAGTTTCTCGAAAGGTGACGGCTATAGCGAAGCTGAAGCGTTCAACTGATCCCAAACTGGTCTTGGATTCCTTATCAGTGCATAAGAAGGATGTGAGGATCACAAACTTAAATGATGTTAAAGTTGAAGTGGAAAACTTTATTAAAACATTGGATTCCAATGACGTTGTGGCAAAGTTTACTTATGGAACACAGACAATGCCTCAAGAAATCACGGTGAAGGTTGATAAGCACACTTTGAACGAAGGAGAGAATTCAGTTAAACTTAGCGTTCCTCCTCTCGAGGGAAGCTATGGACCATGGGCTCAAATGGTGAAAATCACGAGGAAGGTCGTTCCTGAGCAAGATGAGATTCACGAAAAAGTGCAACTTGATGCCATAGAGGTAGCTTTGCTGACAACGAAGTTGCAAGCAGGTCAATACAAGTATGATGAGTATGCTCCTGTAGAAAACTTTAAGCCTGAAGTAGCTGGTCCACATATGGCTAAAGAGGATGCAAAAACAGCATATGTTGCAATAAGAGTGAAGAAAGAAAAGCCTGAAACTGGAGATTATGAGGTCAAACTTACTAATACAACTTCGTACATAAAGACTGCTTCATTTTCACGGTCAGCTAAAGAGCCAGATTATCTCGTTCTCAAGAAAATTGCTCTTTCAAAAGGACACAATATTTTAGAGATAGAAGTGAAAAGCCCGGATGGCACTAAAACAGGAAAATATGTTGTTGTAGTGAAGTATGACGGTGGTCCAGATCCTACTAAAGTGGAAATGTCAAAGAGAAAGATGTTACCTGGTGTGTATTGTCCTACTCAAAGAAAACCACTTGAAGGGGAAACTCCCGACTATATATGGTTCATCGCTATTGCAGGCTGGTGACCACATTGTCCACGTTCGTTGAACGTTGCTGGTAGCAAAGGAGATAAAGTTGCAAGTAGGTATAGAAACAAGGGGTTACGTGTTATTGCGATAGATTTGGATGGATCCGCAAAGTCTGAAAGTCAGTCAAAGTGGAAGGGATCAGGTGCTGACTATTATTTGTATGACAGAGATATGAATGCTCTTCAACCATTTTTTAAACCAGGTGCTGGTTTTCCATATAATGCAACCATTAAGGAATGGAAAGACAAGCCACTAGGGGCTGGTGTTAGTGAAGCACAAATTGTATCAGCATTTGGGTTTTAAGTCTTAAAACTGTTTTTTAAGAGGAGTGTGGGAGAAATCTTACACTCCTTTTTTGTGAAAAATGGATAATAAGTTAAAAAGTTTTATACCAAACAGGAGGTTTAATATGATGTGTAAATGGATTAGAGGGCATCTTCTAATC
This sequence comes from uncultured Treponema sp., assembly GCA_905372205.1. GTDB lineage: Bacteria > Spirochaetota > Spirochaetia > Treponematales > Treponemataceae > Treponema_B. Next base: position 3,319 of record CAJPOH010000013.1, on the reverse strand, counting down.
TTCATTTCTCTTTTGTGTTTGTTTCTCTTTTCGTGTAAAAATCAAAACAGTGGTAATCTCCCTGATGAAAAGAAAGAGAAGTTTTTAGTTGCTTTTGAAGTGGATCCTAAGGCTGAGGGAAACATCGTGGCAACTGTTGATGGCAAACAAGTTACAAGTGGTAGCAAAGTGGAAAAAGATAAGGTTGTTCTTTTCACGCTTACTATAAATAGACCTAAGTTTTATATGGTGGATGATTGGAAAAAAGCTACTAAAGATCCAAATAATCCTTTGATAGCCACTCTTAAAGTTTCGAAAGATACAACAGTGACAGCAAAATTAAAAACCAAGTCTACAGATCCAATACTCAATTTAGATTCATTAATCATACACAACAAAACTGTGAATATCTCAAATTTAGCTAGTGTTAAGCTGGAAGTTGAAAACTTTGTGAAAGAGTTGAATTCAACTGATATTCTAGGAATGTTCACTTATGGGAAAAGTAGAATACCTAAAGAGATTAAAGTGGAAGTTGATAAGAATGCTTTGAATGAAGGGGATACTTTGGTGAATTTGAGTGTTCCAGCTTTAGAAGGAAGTTATACGGAGTGGGAACAAAAAGTAACCATTACTCGTAAGGTTGCAGGAATATCAAATGCGATTCCACAAGAAATAAGTGTTAATTCTATAGAGTTAGCTTTGTTGACTGCAAGAATAGCCAATGGAAAATATCAGTACGAGAATTTTGTGGCGTTAGAGAACTTTAGCTCTAATAATGCAGGACCATACACAGCTCAAGATGCAAAAACAGCATATGTTGCTATGAAGGTGAAAGCAGAAAAACCGGCTAGTGGAGACTATTCTATTGAGGTTACTAACAAAACTACATATTTATCACCTATTTCTTGTTCAAGAGCTATTACTGGAGATGATTCCTATTTTGAACCTATGGTAATTACACTCTCACAAGGTTATAATGTTGTAGAATTAAAGGTGAAAACTCCTGATGGCACAAAAGAAGGGGTATATACTATCTTAGTGAAGTATTCAGGTGGTCCAAATCCGTTAGACAAACCTTTAGAAAAACGAAAAATGATTGATGGAGTTTATTGCCCTGTGCAAAGAAAACCTCTTGAAGGCGAAAAACCAGACTTGGTATATTTAGTTTCTATGGCAGGCTGGTGTACATATTGTGCTGGCGCGTTGTGCGAGCTAGGAAATGAAGGGCGTATTGCTGATAGATATAAAGGACGAGGTTTGCGTGTTATAGCTGTTGATAAAGATGGAAGAGAGCATGCAGCTAGCGAAGCTAAGTGGATGGCTGCAGGAGCTGGTTTTCCGTTGTATAGTAAAAATGGCAACTCTTTTGCTACTATCTATGGAGATGTAAAAGGATATCCTTCTCGTCTTTGTGTTAAGGAATGGCAAAAGAAGAAAGTTTTTAGTGAAAGTGAAATGAAAAACTTCTTTGGATTTTAGCTAAAGAGATTTCATTGTTAAAAAGGGAGGGGGTAGGTGAGAAACCTAAGGAGGCACTGATTAATTCGAAAGCGAATTAATCAGTGGCATCCTATGAATTTTTAACCTTTCGATAAGTTGCCATCTAACCGTAACTTATGGCAACTTGAGAAAGTGAGGGAATCGCTGATTAAATGCTCTCCTAGCTTTAATCAGCTATTCCATAACACTCCCTTTTTTATTTTTTCTGTACATATTATATTGTTTTAAGATATCAAAGTTTGGAGGTTTAATATGATGAATAAATGGATTAAGAAATTTTTTCTAGTTGCTATTTTTCTTATGCTTGGAATTCTTTTTTCCTGTAAGAGTCCAAGTAAGCCTGATGTTCCCTACACTCCTGTTATTCCTGATGACCCTATTGAAGAGAAAGAAGAGTTTTTAATTACTTTTTGCGTATTGCCAGAAGATGAAGGCAGTATCGCTGCGACTTTTGATGCTAAACCTGTTACAAGTGGAATTACAAAAATTGAAAAAGGCAAAGAAGTTATTTTCACTCTTACAATAAAAGACCCCAATTCTTATGAGCTTGACGGTTGGGATGGAGCGGTTAAAAACAAAGATAATCCTTTAATGGCAAGCCTTACAGTGTCTAAAAATGCTAAAGTAACAGCGAAGCTAAAGAAAATAAAGGGGGAAGATACTGAACTCATTCCTCCTGAACTGAGACTTGAAACTATAGAAGTCGCTCTAATTGGTGAAAAAAATGGAGGAGCGATTCTTGAAGATTTTAAACCTCTCAGTGATTTTAAGGGAGACAAGGCTGGACCTTATGAAACTGAAGAAGCCGCAAAAACAGCCTATATTACGTTAAAAATGAAGATAGCAAGACCTGCTAACGGAGATTTTTCTATTAGGGTTGCAAACAAGACAACATATATAGAACCTGTTGCATTTTCAAGAAGTTCTGAGGGAGATATAAACTATTTTGAAAATTTTAATGACCTTATTATTTTGTCTAAAGGACGTAACATATTAGAAGTAAAAATCAAAAGTCCTGATAATACCAAAGAATGCACGTATACTGTTATAGTGCAATATGACGGTGGACCAGATCCACTCGCTTTAGAATTTGAAAATAGAAAAATTATTCCAGGTATATATTGTCCTGCTCAAAGAAAACCACTTAACGGAGAAAGTCCAGAGTTAGTATGGATGATTGTTATAGCAGGATGGTGAGGTTATTGTCCGCGGTCGTTGACTGCTGCTGGTTGCAATGGAAGTGATATTGCAAATAAATATAAAGACAAAGGATTACGTGTTATAGCAATTGATAGAGATGGTAAATCTCAAAATAAGAGTGAAGAAAAATGGAAGCGTGCTGGGGCTAACTTCCCATTATATACGGGAAAAGGTTGTCCATTTTGGCCATTTTATAAAAAAATACCGGGCTATCCGTATAATGTTGCCATCAAAGAATGGAATGCAACAAAAATTGATGCAAATGAAACATCTATCAAGCGTGTATTTGGCTTTTAATCTTTAACAAACTTATCTTGAAAAAAGAGTGGTGTTGGGCTTTTTGCAATGCTCTTTTTTATCAAAAATACTGGAGTGTAGGAGAAATCTTACACTTCTCTTTTTAAAGAAATTTAATCAAATAAGTAAATCTCCATATGTTAATTTTTTAAGAAGGCTTTACAAATTAATTCTTATTTACAAAGCTTTTTCGAGATAAGCAAATTAATGTAAAGTTTTCTCAAACTCTTTATATTTTAGGTTTCTTTCATTATAATAGTAGTATGAGTACATTAAAAAATGAATTTCGTTTTACATTAAAAGATGACTACGCATTCAAGCGGTTATTAGGTGTTGAAGAAAA
>CAJPOH010000012.1 GCA_905372205.1 uncultured Treponema sp. | reverse complement strand
TATCTGTATAATTATGAAAATGAATGGAAAAACTAACAAGATATCTGATACCTTTTCCAAAAGACTGCTTTAATTTATAAAAATATTTATGGAGGATTTATGAGACGTATTCCGCTAGTTACTACATCAAAATCTACAATAAAGGCAATTACAGATGCAAGTTTGTCTTTTAGTGATACAAAGATTGTAGTTTTAGAATCGTACATTGAAACATTGACATATTTTCAATACCAAATGCCCGAAATTAAAATTATAGATTTTATGGATGCAAACATAGAAGGCGAAAAGTGTTTAAAAATTATAAAAGCAGATCCATGGCTTTTGTTTGGTGGCGTAATTGCTATTACAAACACTCAAGAACAAAAACAAAAAATGGAACAATTAAAAGAACCTAACTTTCTTTTTGTTATCACAAGAGATGATTTTGAAGCTCATGCAACTCAAATTATAAAGATATTAGAAAAAAATGCATTTTTTTTACAAAAACCTTATCTCACTAACATCACAAATAATGAAGAAAAAGGGGAGTTTATAAGTGATACAGATCCTCTTGAAATTGTTTTTTATGCAAACTTATTAAACACCTACCTTTATAACACAGATAGAATCAATACTTACGATCGTTCAAACTTACAGTGTGTAATGATGGAACTTCTTCTTAATGCTATAGAACACGGCAATTGTGGCATTTCTTATGAAGAAAAAACAGAATGGCTATCAAAAGGTAAAAATATGTTAGATTTAATAGCAATCAAAAGAAAAAATCCAGATATAGCAAAAAGAAAGATAAGAGTCTGTTATCATATTCATAAAACTACTACAAAGATATCTATTGAAGATGAAGGTGAAGGTTTTGATTGGAAAAAAAGAATGAATGAAGAAATCTCTCCTTCAACTCATGGAATGGGAATTAGGATGTCTGTAGGAATGGTTAAAAACTTGACATACAACGAAAAAGGAAATAAAGTCTTTTTTGAAATAGAAACACAACAGAACACAACAAACTTCACGCCTATCATCTTAAAGTCGCAAGAAATTGTTTGGTGTCGTCATATGCAACTTATCTGTAGAGAAAACGAGGAAACAAACAATCTTTTCTATATTAGTTCTGGACGCTTTGCTGTTTATGTAAATAATCGTCTCATTAGTGTGCTAACTCCAAGCGACGTGTTCATCGGAGAAATGGCATTTTTGCTTGATGATAAGCGAACTGCCACTGTTGTTTCTATAGGAAAAGGTGTATTAATCAAAATACCAAAAATGAAATTTATGCGTCTAATTGAACGCTATCCTCATTACGGTATTTTCCTGTCACGTTTATTAGCGAGTCGTCTTGCAATACAATCAAAATTAGCAAGTCAATTGAAAATTGATAAAGATAAATAAAAAAGCTACAATGAGATGATAACTTTATTGTAGCTTTTCATTGAAAGAATTGAATGTTAGTTATAGAGCTTTTAAGATAGCATCCACCTTGTCTATTTTTTCCCATGCAAACTCTTCACGCCCAAAGTGTCCATAGGTAGCTGTTTTTCTATAGATAGGTTTTAATAAATCTAGCGTTTCTACAATGCCTTTAGGGCTTGTGTCAAATACTTTATTAACAGCATTAACTAACTTTTCTTCTGGCACTTCAGAAGTTCCAAATGTATCTATTCTTATAGAAACAGGATGAGGAACACCAATGGCATATGCTAGTTGAATCTCCACTCTTTCGGCAAGCTTTGCAGCAACAATATTTTTAGCAATGTAGCGAGCCATATATGCAGCAGAGCGATCTACTTTTGAAGGATCTTTTCCCGAAAAAGCACCACCACCGTGACGACCTACACCTCCATAAGTGTCTGCAATAATTTTTCTACCTGTAAGCCCTGTGTCTCCCATAGGGCCTCCTATTTCAAAACGTCCTGTAGGATTAATATAGTAGACTGTGTCTTTAGATAATAATCCAGTGGGTTCTAATATTGGCTTAATGATTTCGTCAATCAGTGTAAACTTCAAATCATTATAAGAAATGTCAGGGTTATGTTGATGAGATAGTACAACGGCTTCAATTTTAACAGGTTTAAAGCCTTCATATCTAACTGTTAGTTGTGTTTTTGCATCGGGACGCAAAAATGGTAACTTTTTTGTCTTTCTTAGAACGGCTGCATGTTGCAATATTTTATGGCTCATCATAATAGGGAAAGGCATCAATTCTTTTGTTTCATTGCAAGCAAAACCAAACATCATGCCCTGATCTCCAGCACCTTGCATTCCTTTATATTCATCTAGTCCTTTTCCTACAACACCTTGGTTAATGTTTGGAGATTGAGCGTGAATAATACTCATCACAGCCATAGAATCACAATCTAGTCCATATTCTGCATTTGTATAGCCAATATCTCTTGCAACATCTCTAGCAATTTTTTGAATGTCTGCAAAAGCTTCTGTTGTGATTTCTCCGCCAACCAACACCAAAGCAGTAGATGCAAAAACTTCGCAAGCTACGTGGCTATGTTCATCTTGTGCAAGGCAAGCATCTAAAACAGCATCTGCTATTTGATCACATAGCTTATCAGGATGTCCTTCACTAACAGATTCTGATGTGAAAAGACTAATATCTTGTTTCATATTTTCCCTCCAATTAGTCAAAAAAGCACTAAAGATTATGACTACTATTCTAAAATTTTTCTAGTATGCTATAATAATATAAGGAGATGTATTTATGAATAATTTGATTATTATTTTTGTTATGTCTTTTGCTTTTCTTCTTTCTGGGATCTTGCTACTTTTGGGTAAGGCAACATTTTTAATTGCAGGTTTAAATACAGCCCCAAAAGAAGAAAAAGAAAAGTGGGATGAAAAAAAGATTGCAGTTATGGGTGGTACATTCTTACTCATCATGGCTAATACAATTTTGCTTTGCTTTCTATTGCCTCATTACATGCCAAGTTTAAGAACCGTATGCACCACCATATTTATCATTATAACCTTTTCAGGCTCAATACTAGTTATATTCTTGGCAAATAGATATGGCAAAAAATAGATAGTATTTTTAGGAAATTTATTTATGAGTAGCCACATTCGTGGCTACAACATATTATCTTCCTTAAAACTCAAGTTTTATTTCCCTATCTTATCTGCAAGTCTACAAGCATGAAAATGCCCGTTGCCAATGTCAATTAATGATGGCTCCACTTCATTAGAACAAGAGGTTTCAGCATAAGGGCAACGGGTATGAAAGCGACACCCACTAGGCACATTTGCAGGAGAGGGAATCTCGCCCGATATCGGAAGCTCTTTTATCACATTAAGCATTCCAGCCTTTGGTTCAGGAACTGCATTTATTAAAGCCTTTGTGTATGGATGTTGAGGATTATCAATCACATCATCAGCTTTGCCCATTTCCATAATACGCCCTAGATACATAACAGCTATTCTATCTGTAAAATATCTTGCAGTTGAAAGGTCGTGCGTTATATAAAGATATGTGAGATTGAGAGAACGTTGTACGTCTTTCATCATGTGGAGAATCTCCGCACGAGTCGAAAGGTCAATCATAGAAACAGGCTCATCTGCCACAACAATTTCAGGGTTTAATATAAGAGTTCTAGCTGTTGCAATGCGTTGCCTCTGTCCACCTGACAGCATATGTGGGTAGCGTCCCATAAACTCTTCAGGAGGATTGAGTTTTACTTCTTTAAGTGCCTTGATGATTTTTTCATCATGTTCTTTTCTTGAACCCTTAATCTTGTGAATAATTAAAGGCTCTTCCAAAACATCTCTTATCTTAAAACGTGGATTCATAGATGCATAAGGGTCTTGAAAAATCATTTGCACTTGTCTTCTATAAAGTTCTTTTCGCTTTTTATCACAATTGGTTACATCATCACCATTAAAGATGATTTTTCCTTCAGTTGCCGTGTATAGCTTCATAGCAATTTTTCCAAGTGTGGTTTTCCCAGAGCCTGATTCCCCTATAAGCCCAAATATCTCCCCTTTGAACAGTTTTAAAGAAACATCATCAACTGCTTTAATTACTTTTCGTTTTTTTCCACTAGAAAGTGCTTGCGAAAGACTTAAATGAGGAGAAAAATACATCTTAATGTTAGAAAGCTCTAAAACAACCTTATCTTCCATTTACGCACCTCCAGCATGCAACATAGTGGTCTTTTTCTATTTCAATTAGTGGTGGCTCAATTTCTTTGCACTTATCAATAGCACAATGACAACGTGGATTAAACCTACAACCTTTAGGGGGTGCTATGAGATCAGGCGGAGTACCCGGTATATAAGAAAGAGAGTCTACTCTTTTATGCAATAATGGTGTTGCTTGCAAGAGTTTTTGTGTATAAGGATGGGACGGACCTGCCTCGCCATATATTTGAGCATTCGTTCCTAGTTCTGCAATTTTTCCTGCATACATAATACAGATTCTGTCTGAGATTTCTGCTTCTAGGGCTAAGTCGTGAGTGATAAAAATAAAAGAACAACTAAACTTTTTCTTCAATTCTTTTAGAAGATTAATGATTTGGGCTTGAACTATAACATCGAGAGCTGTTGTAGGCTCATCAAGAATTACCAATTTTGGACGCAAAAACAATCCTTGTGCAATAACCACACGTTGCTTCATTCCGCCCGATAGTTCATGCGGATAACGCTTTAGCACTTCAGGAGGCAAACCGACATAGCCTAAATATTCTTCCATCAATTCAATAGCTTCTTTTTCTTTTATGTTTGTGTGTTCTTTTAGTGTTTCCATCATCTGCTTACCAATTGTATAAACAGGAGTTAAGCTATTCATAGCTCCCTGAAACACCATAGCAATTTCTTGCCATCTAACATTACGACGAATCTCCTTATCAGAAAGTGGAACAATATCTCTTCCTCCAATAATTATTTGTGAGCCTTCTTCAATAAAGCCCGGTGGAGATGGCATTTTTAGAAGAGCCATTCCCGTGGTTGTCTTTCCACAACCTGATTCACCTACAAAGCCTACAGTCTCTCCTTTTCTAACAGTAAAACTCACATCATCCAAAGCCTTAACAATTCCCGCTTGAGTGTGGTAATAAAGACGCAAGTTTCTAACATCTAATACATTGTTTTCTTCCATATTCTCACCTCTTTTTTACCGAGTTTTTAGTTTAGGATGCAATATTTTATCCATTGCAAAACCAATAAAAGCAAACGTCATTCCCATTATAGAAATAAATAAGCCCGGAGGAATAATCCACCACCAAAGTCCATTCAAGCTTGCTCCTGCTTTTTGTGCATCATGCAATATCTGCCCCCATGTTACAATGGTAGAATCACCTAAGCCTAAAAGAGAAAGGTTGGCCTCTAATAGAATAGCACCGGGTACATTTATTGCCATACTAGCAAAAGAATAAGGTAGCAAAATAGGAGTGATATGTTTGAATATAAGCCTAATATGTCCTGCTCCTAATGCTTTTGCAGCTTCAACATACGTTTCTTCTCTAATTTGCATTGCCATAGAGCGAATTGTTTTAACAGGTCCTACCCAGCCAAAAACAATTTCTGCTAAAATGATATACCAAATACTCGGCTTACTGGTTGCAAACAAAACAATCAAAACAGGCATTAAAGGAATTGAAATAAAAATCTCAAAAACAAATGACATGCAAGAATCCACAAATCCACCAAAGTACGCAGAGGTAACGCCATAAATTACACCAATCAAAACCGAAAACACACTAGCTACAAGACCAATAAACAAAGCCCATTTTAAGCCTGCAATGATACCAGAAAATATATCTCTTTTTTGAGTGTCTGTTCCTAGCACTCCCGAAACTGCCCCTTGAACTACAACATATGGCTCAGAAAAGATATTCTTTTCATTTTTACTAACACTTTCAGGAATTAAAATTGCAATTTTATATTCACCTTTTAATGCCTCTTTGATTTTATACATATCCCGCCCAAGTTTTGAAAAAAGTAAGTCAGTGGGCTTTGCATTTCCTGCTTGTATGTTAGCTCCTCTATCTTGAGTGAACGAGCGAATTGAAGCTTTTGCATCTGCATGCGTTGAAAAACGTGCATTGATATTTTCAACATCAGCTTTTTGATACTGCCCTAAAAAAACCTCTTCACCATCGGGGCGTGTTACCTCAACATTAAAAAAAGCCATACCTGTGCATTTTGCACGGACAATTAAGTCTAAAGGTGCTGCGTCATATTGATAATTATAGCTAAATTCATACTTTTTCACTTTGCCATAATTAACCGTGTTCTCTTCAGTTATCTTTGCTTCTTTTAATATGCTAGTAGTGCTAGATTTAGAAGACGAAAACCAATTAGTCCACACAGGTGCTGCTGCCATAGAATTATCTTCCCAATATTCTATGCTTCTCCAATGAGTATTTGCATCTTTGTAGGTGAGTACAAAAGGCTCAAACAAAATCACCAACAAAGAAACAGCTAGGATTCCAATACCAACCAAACCTGCTTTGTCTTTTTTAAAGTCAGCCCAAAACTCTCTAAATTTATACGTTAAGTCAGATAAACTCATACTACGCTTTGCCTCCAACTTTAATACGTGGGTCTAAAAATCCATAGATTAAATCTAGGATGACTAAACCAGCTTGATAAAGCCCTGTGCTAAAAGCTAAATCTCCCATCAAAACAGGAATGTCGCTTTGTTGTAGTGCTGTCCAATAAAGGTTTCCAATACCAGGCCATGAAAAAATACCTTCATAAATAACCGCACCACTCATACTAGCAATTAAACTCAACAACACCATTGTAACAATTGGAGGAGCAGAAGTGCGTAATGTGTGTCCAAAAAGCACCTTGCGTTCAGGGATTCCGCGAGCTCTAGCACTCATAATAAAATCTTCTTGTAATGTTCCAAGCACTAGGTTTCGCACAGTGAAAGCTGTTCCCCAAAAACCAATCAAAACCAGTGTGATTATTGGTAAAGCCATATGATGCAAGCGGTCAAGAACAAACATAAAGCCTTCGGGTGTTGGCACTGAGTTTATACCTCCAGAAGGAAATATTCTAATGCCATAAACAAAAAATAAAATTAAAAGCAAAGCAAGCCACCATGTTGGCATCCCATATACAATAAGAGTGAGTAAACTAGTGATTTTATCAAACTTTCCGCCCGGCTTCTGTGCTTTTTTTAAGCCAATAAAAAGCCCTATGGCTATGTTGATGATTGAAGCAACGGTAAACAAAATGATTGTTCTAGGCAGAGCTTCTAGCAAAATCTCCAACACATCCTGCGAGCCTTTTGAAGACTTAATTTTGGTTGATTTTCCAAATTGAAATGTGAGTATTCTACTTGCATTAAACCAAACACGTTCCATAAAAGGCTTATCAAGGTGATAAATTGAATATAGTTCTTTTAATCTATTTTCTCGCCAAGCTAACATCTGTTCTTGCTTCATATTCCTCAAGCCTTGTGCTTCCATATGCACTTGCTCAAGGAGTTGAGAACGAGTAGTTGTTTCATTTATTTGATTAAACAAAAGTGAAAATATGAATATCAAAAGAGCATATATGACTATTCCTCGTATTATTCGTTTGATAGCAAACCACTTATACATAAGTTGCTCCTTGCAATGATTTGTATAAATAAAAGGAGAAGAACATGCATTTTATAGTATGTTCCTCCCCTTTATTATGTTATTTTTGATAATCATCTATAGCATTGAAAGCTTAGATGTTTGAACAGATGGTGTTTCATCATTGACACTCGAAGTAACAACAACTGTATAAGTATTTCCAGAAACTAGTTCACTGGTTTTTTCAGCAGGAATCACTGCCCTAAACTTACCATCTGCAATCTTTTCGGCAGTGAAAACGCTTTCTGTGCCATCATCATTTTGCAATCTTAACAGCACAGTTCCTCTAATCATTGCTGTAAGTTCATTATTTGGATACATGAATTGAGAAATATTGATTTCAAAAACTGCTTCATCTCCCGGTTTTGCAGCATTAGGAGCTTTTATGTAATCTATACTACTCATAGGGATTGTAAGTTTTTTAATCCAAAAATCGCTCTCATATGGAAATTTATCAAATGACTCTGCCATTATCGAATTAGTGTTTGTATCAATCTTGGTGAGCATTAAAGCACCATTTCCTATATAAGCGTGTCCATACTTTTCTATAAAATCAATAGAAGCTTTATAACGATTAACACAATAGTCTTCGTCCACAAGACCTTTTATATAAACTGGAATATGTTTTGCTTCCATAAGCTCTTGCAATTTTGCTTTGATGTCAGCTACACATGGAGGAGATGCAACATCAACTTCTGTAGCTCCCTGTCCTGATTCTAGGAAGTTATACTTTGTTCCACTTGCAGCTCCATGAACCACCATTTCTGCTAAAGCTTCGTTTATTTCCCAAGGGGCCACAGTAGGACGACCTGGATTTCCTGCCTTGCTACTAGGAGTAGCAACCTTGGTGATAGTGCGATTCATATCAGGTGAAAAAAAGAAGTTTTTATAGAACATCATAGAACCATCTTCATTATAGACAGTACCTTTGCTAGTTGCCAATTCTTCCAACATATTCGCAGACAAAGCTTCATCGTAATATGGATCATCTTCGCCATCTTTTATACACCAATCTCTTATAAAGGCAGAAGCATAGCGTTCATCTATTTGTGTAATCGGCTCTCCATTGTGCCAATAAAAGCCTTCTACAAAAGCTCCTTTAGCACCAACTGCAACAGTAATACCACTTCCAACTTCTTTCCATTCTTTTGTTTTTGTATCAAAAATCAATGCATTTGAAGGAACTGCCACATCTCCTCCAATTGTTCCATCAGGTAATAGTTTTGGACTAACTTGAGCATTATCAACATCAATTTTACCACCAAAAACTATATCTTCGGCAGTATGGGGAGCTTCGTCTTCTTCTTTTAAGTGCGTAGCACCTGTCACAACTGCACAGTACGAATCCGAAAAGCCACCACGTCCTACAGGATCCCAACTAGACATAAAAAGAGAGCCACGAGCAGAATGTTGAGAAACTCTCAAAACCTTTTGTCCCTTAAATTGCCCTGAAGTGTCTGGCTTAACATCAGCAGATCGAATTGACCAACCATTAAGACCATCGCCTACACCATAAAGCATACGAGAATTAAAGCGTGCCTTGTTTGCAACAAAGCTATCTTTGTTGGATAGTAGATATATTCTAACAGCCTCTTTCAAACCAATCTCTGTAGCTTCAAGGTTTCCTGCCCAATAATCTTCTTCCTTTAAGTATTGACCATTTTGTCCTTTTTTTCCTAATTCATCGAGACGAGCGTTTTCATAATTCCAATAACCCGGATTAGAGCCACCTGGCATATATCCATAAAATGGTGCAAACATCTGGCAAACACTCACATCCCACCATCTTCTTGTAGCTCCTGCCCCCCAACCTTCTGTATACATTGTGCAAATATAATCTGCAGGGTTTGCCCCGTAAACAGAGTCGGAACTCCTACTCCTATCCCATTCAAGACGTTCAACTTTAATACCTGCCTTTTCAATCTGGTCTGCAATATAACGTCCTGCGGGTAAGCGTCCTGTTGCATCATCAACTCTTATAAAAAACTTAACTAATATGTCTTTGCCTTCATATTGCCAAAACTTATCTTTTTTAATAAGTTTTCCTTTGTTAGCTGGCAATTGAGAGGCTTCTTCTAAAGCCTTAGTGATCATGTCTATTGCAAGTTTTTCGTCTCCATTATCGGTCATTCCAAGCTTGATGGGGATTAAATTATAACGATAAGTGCCAGGTTGTCCCGGTGTCATAGGAGTAAACATAGGATCACCTTCGCCACCTAATACCTCGTTGATAATTTTCTTCCTATCTATTAGCCAATTGATTGCATATCTCACTTTCTGTAGTGCCAAAGGATTGAATACTGTCTCTCCAGTATTAAGTTTGTGTGTGTACGGTGCTTTATTCGGTATTGGATTTAGCCATAATGACCACGAACCTGAAGGAATTGTGTATATATCTAGCTTATCTCTATCTGAATCGGACAAAGTACTTAATATTGCAGGTGGTACACGTGTAAAAAGCACATCTTGCTTTCCTTCAACAACATCTTTTAATGCAACAGTCTCGTCCATATTAACCGAGAAAATAACTTTGTCGCAAATAATTCCTTTCTTATGCTCTGTAGCTACTTTAGCAACATCACTTTCACCTTGTGAACTACCCCCACAAGACAAAAACACAAAAGAAACAACAAGCCCAATTAAGCAAAAACGCTTTAACATACGCATACTCCTTCATAGTTTTCTAAGAATACTACTCTCATATTAAACCATATTGAAGTATAAATTGTCAAACGCCTTTTGAAAATCTTTTTGTTTTTTTCTTGTTGAATAAATTCATTTTTAAGAAG